>JBEANW010000254.1:0-4047 GCA_041165225.1 Cyanobacteriota bacterium
AACGGATTAAACGGGTTGCTGAGTCAGGTGGTGGCTATCTAGACGGGGATACGCCCATTTCCTCTAGGAGTTATGAAGTAGCTCTCTTAGCAGTGAGCGCTTGGCTAGATGGAGTCGATCAAGTTTTAAATCAGCAACCTGCGTTTGTCTTGGCAAGACCCCCAGGACATCATGCTACTAGGGATACTGCGATGGGTTTTTGTCTCTTTTCTAATGCAGCGATCGCAGCTCACTACGCTTTAACCAAGCCCCAGATTAAGCGAGTTGGAATCTTAGATTGGGATGTTCATCATGGTAACGGCACCGAAGCGATCGTCCAGGACAACCCTAATATTGCCTATTGTTCTTTGCACCAACATCCTTGTTATCCATATACAGGGACGGAAAAAACCACTATTGGCAAATATCAGAATATTCTCAATCTACCTCTGCCAGCAGGTAGTGCGATCGCTGATTATCAACATTTATTTGCCCAGGAAATAATCCCTTTTTTCCATCATTGGCAACCAGATTTATTAATTGTCAGTGCTGGTTATGACGCTAATGATAGTGATCCTTTAGCAGGGATTTCTCTCCAGCCTGAAGATTACCAAATACTTACGAAATATGTCCTAAATCTTACTAAGTATCCATTATTTGGTCTAGAAGGAGGCTATCATCTAAATGCTTTAGCTCGTTCTGTAGTTGCCACTTTAAGCACTTGTCTGTAATAGTTGTTGATTATTGTTTGATCGTCTTATTGAAATTATTTCCCTAGTCTAAACTTAAATATTTATCACTTCTGTATTGCTTAACTGCTGTAGATACAAGAATAGAATTGCTATTAATAATATGAATATCGCCACTTCAGAACCATCTTTGTTCCAGTTAACTCAGGACTTAGATGAGCCTCTGGTTTCCCTTTCCGTGGGAGCAGATACCCTCAAGTCTTATGTTACTAGTATTATTGATTTATTAATCAAAGAACAACTTCGAGCCACGATTTGGGTCAAATTTCCTCAAACTAAAAGTTGGATAAATCAAATTCAGCGATTACAACAAGAGGGCAATGTTGAACAAATTTTTGTTTGTAGCAATCAACGTCATCAACTTGGCTTAGCTTTACAGAAGGATGCACAGAGAACTCCCGTCGTGGCGATTAAATTTCCCCAGAGTCCCGTTCTCCAGCGAGAATGTTGCTTAATTGTGGCGGCTCCAGATTTCTGTTCTTTGATTTTAGCTCAGTGGCAAAAGAGCAAGATTCAAATTGATGCTTCTGGCAAAAGATTGCAACAGCCATATTTAGAGATGGTTTCGAGTTTTGCGCCCCAAGAAATTAGTTTGATTTTATCAGGAATTAGACAAAATATTGCTTCTCGTAGTACTCAAACCGATGAAGCCTTGGTATTCAATCCTCCGACCGCAATTAAGACCGATTTGTTTAGTAAGCTGATTTACCTCCAGGTTAGTCAACAGGAAAAAGTTCAGAGTGCTTTAACTATCTTTCAGTCAAAAACTAATCAGCAACCTGAGGCTACTCCCACTATTTTGGGCTTACAAGAAAACTTTCTCAAAGATTTAGTGCAGGAATTGCGATCGCCAATTACCCATATGAAAACGGCTCTAAGTTTGTTGGAGTCAAAGCAAATCAAAGGAGAGCAACGCCAGCGCTATCTCCAGATGGTTAGTAACGAATGCGATCGCCAAAATTCTTTGGTGAGTGGTCTACTAGGCTTACTACAGTTAGATAGTCCCGCCGAAGCGGAATATCTCCGCTTAGATGATCTGGTTCCAGGAATAGTCAGTACTTATCAACCCTTAGCAGAAGAAAAAGAGATTCAACTAGGCTATACCATTCCTGCTAATTTACCGCCAATCTCTTGTCCTAAATCCTGGTTTAGACAAATTATTATTAATCTGCTCAATAACAGTCTGCAATTTACCCCCGCCAAAGGGAGAGTATTTGTACAAGCATCATTTAAAAAAGAAAGTCAGCAGGTGGAAATTATGGTGACGGACACAGGAGTGGGTATTTCTAGTAAAGAAATCAGTCGGATTTTTGATGGATTTTATCGCACTAAACCCGCAGATCAATCTCAAACTACGGGAGCGGGATTGGGATTAACCTTGGTTAAACAATCCATTCAGCGTAGTGGCGGGGAAATTTCGGTTAGCAGTCAACCTAGTAAGGGAACAACATTTAAAATACTCATGCCTGCTGTACCCCCAGAACTTGTTTAATAGGGTAAAACTACATTAAATGTTTTACGGTGTCCAACAAAAATATTTTAAATCAAGAAAACTGGGGCAAACTTTCTCATTATCTGGCCTTATTTTGCGTTTTTTTCGGGGCTTTAGTCCGTATTGTTCAATATCTCAGTAATCGCTCGCTTTGGGGAGATGAGCTTAGTTTAGCCGTCAATATTCTGGATCGCTCTTACGGTGAATTATCTCAAACCCTAGATTATAATCAGTCCGCTCCCTTGGGTTTTCTCTGGCTAGAAAAACTGGCGACACAATTGTGGGGTAACAGCGAATATGCTCTGAGGTTACTACCATTGCTTGCCAGCATGATATCTTTGGGGGTGTTTTATCGGTTGGTGCGTCGCTATAGTTCAAATATGGCAGCCCCCATCGCGATCGCTTTGTTTGCCTGTACTCGTTTTAATCTTTACTTCGCTAGCGAATTAAAACCTTACTCTAGTGATGTGGCGATCGCTCTAATTCTCTTTTGGTTAATCACTAAAACCCAACATCGGGTTTTAAAAGTTAAATCAATGCTGGGTTTTACTTGTCTGGGTAGTCTAGCAATCTGGCTTTCTTATCCTTCCGTGTTAGTGATGGCAGGGATGGAAGGATGGAATTTATTAACGGCTCCCAGTCGGTCTTGGGGCAAAATTATCATTAATCGTCTGGGAATTTATGTTACCTGGCTGATTAATTTCGGGCTATTTTACTTCGTTAATATTGCCGATGCTTTAAGCAATGAAGATTTAAGCTCTTCATGGGCAGGGCGATACCCAGATTCCTTCATTGATATTTTGTGGCTCTTCGATGCTTTAGCCAAGTTCTTCTATCATCCTATGGGATTTTTGGGTATAACGGATGGCATTGGGATTATGGCTTTTATCGTCGGCTGTGTTGCCTGGTATCGCCATAACCAGGGGATCTTTTTTGCCCTCATTGCGCCTTTTGTCGCTACCATAGTTGCTGCTTATCTTCATCAATACCCTTTCCAAGATCGTCTGACTCTCTTTTTAGCCCCTTTGGGCATGATGATCGTAGCGGAAGGAATTATTTTCCTGCTCTCCCCAATAAAAAAGATTCATCGAGGGGAAAGCTCAGGATTGGCTTGGTTGATGCTCATTTTGGGCATCATCTCTCTGGGGGCTTTAACCATCCCTCCCATTTATCGAGCTAGTACTTTGCTCGTCAAACCTGAATTAAAACAGGAAGTTAGACCAGTTTTAGAATATGTGGCAGAGCAAAATCAACCAGGAGATAAAATATATGTTTATGTAGAGAGCAATCTCGCCTTTACCTACTACCTGAAGCTCAAAAATTATAGCAATCTGGACTATACCCTGGGGACAGTTAACTTTGATCATGATGATGCTAGTAAAGAAGACTTACAAGAGATCTTGGGTAAGGAGTTACAGCCTTTACGAGGTCGTCGAGTTTGGTTTATTATTCGCGCCAATCCCGATGAAGCCTCCGCAATAATCGAGTATCTCGATCGCCTTGGTCAAAAAAGCGACTCTTTTCAGCAAACAGGAGCTTCTGCCTATCTTTATGTTTTTTAGTAACTGACGTTACGCGCCCATTGAATCGTGGAGATTGGGAAACCCTAAAGGGTACCGCTTCGCATAAGGGAAAAGGGTTGATTAATCTATTTTCATAACGAAGTGTATGCTAAAGCATTTGCGAAGCTAATTCTTTAGGACTAGCCCTAAAGGATTAGCTCCTTACGTCGCGTCCTTCGCGTCGTCCTTTAGGATAACTTACTGAAGCTATTGATTTCTCGTTATTTTGCGTAACGTCAGTTAGTAACTAGTTACTTGCTCTCAC
>JBEANW010000255.1:0-3225 GCA_041165225.1 Cyanobacteriota bacterium
AAAAAACACTTGAACTGAGTTAATATTTTCAGTTGATGAGCAAAATCAAGGGAAATATTGATGAGCGATCCCCCTGTAACTTTAAAAATCACAAATTGGCATTATGATTGGAGTTATCAAGAATATAGAGTGTTTAAAAATCCAAGGTATCAATTGGAACATCACTAAATAACATTACCAAATAAAATACTCAATATAGTAGTCCATTGTGACTTAAGATAATAACTATTAATGAAGCACAATTTCCCTTAATTCAGTTTTTACTAACAGGCGACAGTTTTTACTATTTAAAGAGCATTCACAGCATCAGCTTATAGTCTATAAGTTTTTTTGATACTAGTGATTTATCAAAACTATAGTCCTGCTTTTAGTCTCTATTTGACATTAGAGATGCTTATATTAATTAGATTCTACAATTTAATTTGCTTACTTTAAAAACGCTGAAAAGTTTAATTAGGATTGAAAAATGAGATTGAAAAAGCCAAGTTCAGAACGAATAACCCTTGACAAAAAATTGCTGAATCTCAATAACCAACATTTTTTCCTCTTGGATGGGTTGGTTTTTTGTCTAACTCCTCTGTTGGCAATGATTTTGCGACTCGATCACTTCAGCACGTTGCAACAATACTATCGAGGCTTGTTCATTGCAACCATTATCTTTTCCCTAGTTAAGCTAATTACCTTTATTATTGGTGGATTTTATAAGCGCTATTGGAAATATGCCAGTATTGACGAATTAATTGAGATTGCTGCTATTACCGCTACCGCTGTGGTGATTGAGATTATCTTCTTAAGTGTTTTCCAGTATGTGATTGGTGTGGACTCTGAGGTTTATTTAGTGCCACGTTCTTTGCCTCTGCTCGATGGGATTCTTACCTTTATCTTAATCGGTGGAGTTCGCTTTAGTATTAGAGCAGCCGAACGCAATAATCAACAGCGCAAAAACTTTTACAAACGCGATCGCGTTTTAATTGTGGGGGCGGGAGATGCAGGAGTGTCAATTCTGCAAGAAATGCGCCGTAATCTGAAGCTAGGATTAAACCCCATTGCCTTTGTCGATGACGATCCTCAAAAACTGGGGTTGAATATCCAGGGATTGCCTGTGGTGGGCAACCGTTACCGTATTCCAGAAATAATTTCTGCCCAAAATATTCGCCAGGTAGTTATTGCCATGCCCACCACTGCGGGGAAAACCATTCGTGAGATTGTCGATGTATGCCAGGCGATTGGAGTACCAGTCAATACTCTCCCTTCAGCCAATGAAATACTCGATCAAGGTAATCGAGTGGCCACCCTCAGAGAGGTCAAGATTGAAGACCTCTTGCGACGGGAGCCGATTCAAACTGACGCTCAGGCAGTTTCTCAACTTTTAAAAGGAAAAGTCGTACTGATAACTGGTGCTGGCGGCTCCATTGGTAGCGAATTATGTCGTCAAATCTTTCGGTGTCGTCCCGCAAAAATGATCTTATTAGGACACGGTGAAAACTCCGTGTTTAATATCCAGGAAGAACTACAACAAGTCTTAAACATTCTCCAGCAGGAAAATTCCAATCAACAGCTTACTCAGCTTATTCCCTATATCGCTGATTTGAGAATCAAACCTAGATTGGAAGATGCATTTAGGGTTCATCAACCTGATATCGTGTTTCATGCAGCAGCTCACAAACATGTTCCTTTAATGGAGTTAAACCCTCCAGAGGCAATCACTAATAATGTCTTGGGAACTAAAAACTTGCTGGACTTAGCCATCGCCTACGATGTCAGCAATTTTGTGATGATCTCAACCGACAAGGCAGTTAAGCCGACTAACGTCATGGGGGCAAGCAAGCGTACAGCAGAAATGCTGGTACTAAAGGCAGCTAGGACGAGTGGTAAACCCTATGCTGTAGTTCGTTTTGGTAATGTTCTGGGTAGTCGTGGCAGTGTGGTGCCAACCTTCAAAAGACAAATTGCTAAGGGAGGGCCAGTCACCATCACTCACCCTGATATTACTCGCTATTTCATGACTATTCCTGAAGCTGTTCAGCTAGTGCTTCAAGCCGCTGTCTTATCCAGGCAAAATAATCTGGGTCAAATTTTTATGCTGAATATGGGTCAACCCGTTAAGATTGTTGATCTGGCTAGAGATTTAATTAAGCTCTCTGGTTATGAAGTTGGTCAGGACATCGATATTGTCTTTACTGGATTGCGACCAGGAGAAAAACTATATGAAGAACTGCTGGTAGAAGGAGAAGAATATGAACCTACTACCCACGAAAAAGTGTTAGTAGTCAAGGATGCTAGTCGTATCATCCCTCCCAATTTAGACACCACCATCGATGTTTTGTGTCAGGCAGCAAAGCGCAATGATATCAATCTCATTGTTTTTCTGCTTGATCGTCTAGTCGTTGGCTATACCAGCAAATATCAACAGATAGATGTCGAACAAGCCCAAGATAGTCTCGAACAAATCATTAGCGAGACTCATGAGCTGAATTCAGTCACTGTTGGTCTACAGCCAGAATTTATGCCTCGTCAAAGCTTACCTAGTCTTAACTATGTAACTCGCCTCACCCCTACTGAATTACAGCGCAGCCTGAAAAAAGCCTTGGAAAATGAAGAATTTAGTCTTTATTACCAACCGGTGATGAGCCTGATCACAGGAGAGATTCTCGAATTTGAGGCGTTGCTGCGTTGGCATCATCCTCATTTAGGGCTAATTTCTCCTCAAAAATTTATTGCCACGGCAGAAGAATCAGGGTTAATTGTTCCTTTGCAGAGATGGATTATCGAAGCTGTCTGCGCCCAGTTAAAGCTCTGGCAAGGGAATCCCAATTTTAATCATAAGGTTGGGGTCAGTATTAATGTCCCTAGTTTGCAGCTATTTCAGGCAAGTTTAGTTAAGCATCTGAAGTTCAATCTAGAGCAGTATCAGATTGCACCTAACTTAATTACTTGGGAAATATCTGAATATTTGATTGGTGAAAATCCTCAAGAAGCGAGCGTCATTTTACCTCAATTAAAACAATTGGGGATTCAGTTGCAAATTGATAATTTTGGCAGGGTAGCCTCAATCTATGGTGGAATTCGCTCTAATCTAATCTATCGAGAATTTGATCGAGCTAAAATTGATCGCTATTTAGTTAACCAAATTGCCAAAGATCATCTTACCTGGGATGTATTCAGAAAAATAGTACTGGATCTTAAAAATCAGGAACTAAAGATCACGACAACTGGCATTGAGAA
>JBEANW010000256.1:0-4563 GCA_041165225.1 Cyanobacteriota bacterium
GATGATTAAAAACTAAGCTGGTTGTAAACTTCTTGGAGAACTTGAGCCGAGTGACGAAGCTGTTGTTCTTCTCTAGGACTTAAATCTAGGTTAACCGTCTTAAGGATACCTTGGTCGCTGATTACTCGCGGTAAACCCAGACACACATCGTGGATATCGTATAGTCCATCCATCAGACCACTGACGGTAAGCACCCGTTCTTGACTGCGTAAAATTGCCTTGACAATATCCGTCACCACTAAACCGATCGCATATGCTGTATATCCTTTGCGTTGAATCACTTCATAGGCAGCATTTTTAACATGCTCAAAAATTGCTGTTAACTCTTGGCGATCGCCTGATGTCAGATCCTCCCAATCTTGAGTCAGTAATTTCTGACCCGCCACATTTGCCGTACTCCATACAGGAACTTCGCTATCTCCATGTTCACCAATAATATAAGCATGGACGCTGCGAGGATCGATGTTTAACTTGCTAGCTAGTAAAGAACGGAAGCGGGAGGTGTCTAGTACCGTTCCTGAACCGATCACCCTAGAGCTAGGAAAACCCGAGATTTTCAGGGCAACATAGGTCATGATGTCTACGGGATTGGTCACGATTAATAAAATGGCATTGGGGCAATATTCAACCACACCCGCCAAGATATGTTGATAAATGGCAACGTTCCGTTCTAGTAAGTCAAGACGAGTTTCCCCTGCTTTTTGCGCTGCTCCAGCGGTAATAATCACCAGATCCGCATCTTTGCCCGCATCGGCTACCGTTCCTGCTACCAGGTGGGTTGGCGCGATTAAAGACATCCCATGAACTAGATCCATGACTTCCCCCTCAACCTTCTGCTGATCAAGATCTTGTAGAACTAATTCATCAAAGCAATTTTGAATCAGTAAAGAATAGGCGCAAGCTAATCCCACCTGCCCCAAGCCGATAATTACTCCTTTTCGGGGACGAAGGATGTTTGTTGATTGGATTTCAGCATTGAAAGTGAAAATTTTCTCAAACATAGGCTATTTAGAGTTCGGAATTCGGAGTTACGGCTAGAAAATTTATTTTGTAGGATTAGTTAACTGGATGTTGTCCATAATAGGGGAGAATTTCCGACCAGTGAAGATGTTTTCCCTGTTGCCAATCTGCATAGGCTAGATCTAAGACATTAGTGACAGAAGTGGCAATCTGCTCATCGGCGGTAATTAATTCATAGGCAGACGGTAAATCTGCCAAGGTTTTCTGCCAAGCTTCTTGAGTCATTAATGAGTCTGGCATATAGGTTTGAAGTCCCTGATGACTCTTCTGATAAATGCCCACAAATAATTGTTCTCGTCGGGCATCCATTTGTACAGCCAACAGCTGATCATCTTGAGGGTTTTGGGCTGCTGCGACGGCTGCTAGGTTAGAAATACCAAATACAGGAATATTTAGCTGTTGAGCTATGGTGCGAGCTGTAACTACCCCGACACGAGTCCCTGTGAAGCCTCCTGGCCCTTTGGCTACAGCGACAAAGGCTAAATCTTGCCAAGTTTGAGGCAGTAGCGTGGCTGCCAGATGTTGATGTAGCTGGGATGCGAGATCCCTTCCCAAATCCCAGGTTTGACTACGACTGTCCCCCCCATAATTATTAACAGCTATCCCCAGTCGAGGGGTACTGGTATGAAGGGCGATCGCATATTGATTACTCTCTAAAACAGACATAAACAAGCAACAGTATAAGTGGGGAAGTAATGGGTTTTTGTGGATATATTCCAGATTAAATCAATTGCTCTCTCTGATTGAAAAACCGCTGATAAATCCCTTCTGTAATTAAGATCGTTGTCATCAAATTAACGAGGACGATCGCAAATAAAATCAAGATCTGATACGATGCTGCATCTCTGGGACTACTGCCCCCTAACACTTGTCCTGTGAGCATTCCTGGGAGGCTAACTAAACCCATCACCACCATATTATTTAAAGTAGGAATTAGTCCTGTGCGAATTGCTTCTCGTTGATAACCTGCGATCGCTTGTTTGCCTGTCGCCCCCAAACTAAGATGAGTTTCAATTTCCAGGCGGTTTTGATTGATAGCATTTAGCAGGCGATCGCCCGCTAAGGAAGCGCTATTCATGGCATTGCCAAACAGCATCCCCGCCAAGGGGATCAAATACTGGGGTTCGTACCATTTATCGGGCTGCACGATCAACAGCATGACGTACCCTAAAGTAAAGACACTGCTGGCAACCAAAGATAAAATTACCGTTGGCAATAGTCCCTGAAGTTTTTGATCGATGCGGTTACGGGTGACGATGGAGGCGATCGCCAGCATCACTCCCAAAATACCCACGACCACTAGCCAGTTATCGATCGCAAACACCAGATCCAAGATATAGCCAATGGCGATTAACTGTACTAAAGAGCGAGCTGAACTGTAGGCTAACTGCTGTTCCAAACCTAGTTTTCGCCACAAAGATAAGGCGATCGCGATACCGATCAATCCCAAACATAAAGCCAAATCAACCGTATCTAAGATAATTAAATCATTCATTGTTTAGTTCTTAGTTTTTAGTTCTTGGTTTTTGGCTTAGAGCTTTTATCACGGAGATAATCGACTGATCGACCAACTACCATCCGTCTGTAGATCGTATACTAAGCGATCGTGGAGACGACTGGGACGGCCTTGCCAAAACTCGATACGATTGGGTATGACTCGAAAGCCCCCCCAATGTTCAGGAAGAGGAATAGTGGCATCACCGCTATATTGCGCTTGGAGGCTCAACAACTTCTGTTCTAAGACTTCTCGATTTGGAATTACCTGACTTTGAGCTGATGTCCAGGCACCAAGTTGAGATGCTTTGGGGCGACTATGAAAATACGACCATGACTCGTCCGCAGATAATTTCTCCACTTTGCCTTCAATGCGAATTTGTCTTTCCAGCTTATCCCAAAGAAATACTAAGGCTGCATAGGGATTAGCGATTAACTGTTGTCCCTTTTGGCTATCGTAATTGGTATAAAATACAAACCCCTGTTCATCAACTCCCTTCAGCAAAACAATTCTCGCGGTGGGCTTTCCATCAGGAGTTGCCGTTGCTAGAGTCATGGCGTTGGGTTCAATTAAATCCGCTGCCAAAGCCTGTTGAAACCAGATGTTGAATTGCTTAAGGGGATTGGAGTCTAAGTCAGTTTCCGTTAATCCTGCAAGAGTATAGTTTTGTCTTAAATCGGCGATCGATGAATCCACTTTTTCTGAGCTACAAGGAACAGTTATTAATTTAGCAATTAATCGAACAATTTATCCTCTATTATTGAACCCTAGCTACTGAACTCAACTCCCAAAAATTAACTTTTGGATACGTTCTCCGATCTGCAATATTCCTTGAATAATCTGCTCAGAATTGACTCCTAATGTCACCTGTAACAAAATCAAGATCGCGACAATCACTAAGACTGTTTTGATAGTTGACTTGAGAACAGTCAGTAACCAGGTAAATAGAAGGTACAGAATAATTGCTGCTGCGATCGGAATAATTATTTCTAGAGACATGAGCTTAAGAGCATTGCTGAACCCAGATATGACATTGATAGATTATAGCTTTTGGTTATTAGTCTTCTGATGTTACGCACTTATTGATTTGTGAAGATTGGTCAAGGGGGAAGAGGAAAAGGGAAAAGGATGGATTTATGAACAGTTTTGCCCACAAAAAAAGAGAGGGAGTGATTTCCCTCTCTTCGTGTTTTAACTTTCCTGGTTTTGATGCTCCGTTATTTTTTAACTTCTGTCGTAGCATCTGTTCTCGTTTACGGAGTTGTCTTGCTCTGGCAGTGCCACCTTTTCCTTTATCATTGCGTCCTTGTTTGCGGGGAGACTCCCACCGCTTAAGTCTTTGAGTCATCGGTTTTGACTGGGGTATTAAGTCATACCGATTGTAGCATTAAATTTATATCTAATTAGGTTTACGTCTAAATTAACAATGGTTCGGACAATTTTTGAGAAAAAGGGAAAAAAGCTATCCATTCTGATTAAGGTAAAAGTGTTGAAATATTACCGTGCAATGGATAGCATCAGAACAATTATACAAAGCCTATTGAGTTCGTTGGACAATTTGACACGTTCCCAAGAAAAATTTATCTTGACCTTGTTCTCGACTCTGCTGATCAATTATGGTCGAGCAACTTTTACGGTCACGTTTTGTGTCGGAATCTTCCCACACAAAAGCTGACCTTACTAATCTAGGTCGTTATAGCCATCTTAATGAGCGAACTTATCGCCGACAGTATCAACGCTCATTCAATTTCATGAAGTTCAACAAGCGCGTGGAATAAGCTGGCGAAACACCAGCATTTCCGCGCTTCAACCAACAACTAATTGAGCAAGCAATCAAGCCAGAAGCAGAGGTAATTTTAGCGGTGGATTGCTCTTTTATCTGCAAAAGTGGCAAAAAAACCTATGGCTTAGATTACTTCTACAATGGTAAGTAGAGAGGGATTTAAAAACTAAAGTATGTAAAGATAATTAAAGTCAAAGACCAGGCAAATCAAGGAAATCGAGATGGGAGCAAAGCTGAGAATCTTTTTAAACAGAGAAGAAGATAG
>JBEANW010000257.1:0-3529 GCA_041165225.1 Cyanobacteriota bacterium
CAAAAGCAGCGATCGCCGCTGGAGCCGATTCGTTGATGATTGAAGTTCACCCCAACCCTGCCAAAGCCTTATCAGATGGGCCTCAATCCCAAACCTTCGAGGGTTTTGCTAACTTAATGGCAGAATTAAGTGTGATGGGAAAAGCTGTTGGGCGCTGGTCTGAATCTCCTGTAGCAGCAGGCTAAAGCTGAGGGATAATAAAGAGCATTGGTCTGTTTTCCCCAAGCGAAATTATGAAAGATACTCCCACTGATCCTCCTGCTAGTGATGCTCCCCTAGAGCCTGCGGACGAAAAAACGACACCATTACGCTGTTTTGTCTCTTCCCTCATTTCTGGAGCGATCGCTTTTGCTGCCTATTCACTATTAACTTCCATCGTCCAAACCTATGGAACCAAGGCAGTTACTTCCAGCAATCCCCTGGTAATTAACCTCACCTCAGCCGTCAGAACAATGGTTATGGGGGTTGTAGCGATGGGGACAGGAGTTTTTGGGATGGTGGCGATCGGCCTATTTCTCTTGGGAATTCAAGTGACGGTACAAAGTCTTAAAAAGGCTTAAGCTTACTGTATTCAATTTGAATGATTTGATGTGTTTCAATCCTCGGTCATCCCTAAGGGCGATCGCAACACTAAGATATTCTTACTGTTGCGATCGCTTGAGAACGTGTTTTTTGGATTCATAAACAGGATCTGTATCTCGGCTCAACCTCTAAGAGTGTTGATAAGTAGGAAAATCAGTATAACCTTCCGGGCCAAAAGAATACCAACTAGCCATATCTGCATCGGGATTGAGTTCCCAGTTATTAGCAAAACGGGCAACCAAATCGGGATTACTAATATACGATCTGCCAAAAGCAATTAAATCAGCATCGCCACTAGCGATCGCCTTTTCTGCTGATTCGCGATCATAACCACAATTACCCATTAAAGTTCCATCATATACTTGTCTAAACTCATCTAAGGTCATTGCTTCGCCTTGTTCATGAAAACCAAATGCTAAACCGTCTAGTAAATGCAGATATGCCAAATCATAGCTGTTTAACTGTTGAACAACATAGGTAAAGGTTTCGCGGTAATCTGGTGAACCCATATCGTTAAAGACACCGTTGGGAGAAAGTCGAATCCCCACTCTGCTGGCATCCCAGACAGTCAGAATAGATTCGACAATTTCTTTGAGGAAGTGATAGCGATTTTCTAAACTACCACCATAGCGATCGCTGCGTTGATTGGTTTTTGATTGTAAAAATTGATCGATTAAATAGCCATTAGCACTGTGAATTTCCACCCCATCAAAGCCAGCCTCTTTGGCATTAGCTGCTGAGGTGCGATAATCTGAAACAATTTGAGAAATTTCTTCAGTTTCTAAAGCCCTGGGCGTTTCATAAGGCTGCTTACCGTTGGGAGTATGAGCTTCTACCCCCTCAATTTTAACGGCTGAAGGTGCAACTGGTAACTGGTTATTGACTTGAAAACTGCTGTGGGAGGCTCTACCTGTATGCCATAATTGCAGAAAAATTAGTGATCCTTGGGCGTGTACTGCCTCTACTATTGGTTTCCAAGCCGCTGTTTGTTCTTCAGTATAAATGCCTGGTGCATTCACCCAGCCGTATCCCTGTTGAGATATGGCAGTAGCTTCAGTGATAATTAAACCTGCATTAGCACGTTGACTATAGTATTCTGCCATCAGTGCGTTGGGTATTTTTTCTGCACCTGCTCGTCCGCGAGTCAAAGGGGCCATTACTACACGATTGTTTAAAGTTAGATCTTTTAACTGGAAAGGATTGAGAAGGTTAGGAACATTGGTTTTGGTAGTTATAGCAGTCATAATTGTTGTCAATGATTAAAGTGTTCAATTAGGCTGGTTAATTTTACAGTTCTTGCTGGGTAGGACGGATAATTATCTCATTTACATCCACATCCCCTGGTTGCTCGATCGCATAGGTAATTGCCCGCGCGATTGCATCGGCATCAATTGCGATCGCCACTAGTTGGTTAATGCTTTGAGCTGTTTGCTCATGAGTAATGGTATTGGCTAACTCGGTGGCTACTGCCCCAGGGGAAATATTGGTTGAACGAATTTGACCTTGAGATTCGAGTCTGATTCCTTCAGAAATGGCCTTGACAGCATATTTAGTCGCACAATAAACTGCACCGCCTGGAAATACTTTGTGTCCTGCAACTGAAGAAATATTAATTATATGTCCAGATTGTTGCGATCGCATGATTGGCAGCACCGCAGCTACACCGTACAATACTCCTTTGATGTTGACATCGATCATTTTTTCCCATTCCTCTACCTTGGTTTCGTCTAGAGGAGACAAGGGCATTAAACCAGCATTGTTAACCAACACATCTATACGTCCATAAGCCTGTTGGGTTGCTTTGGCTAAGGCTTCTACTTGAGAGCGATCGCTGACATCTGTTACTTGATATTTGGCTGTACCGCCATCTTGTTCAATTTCAGCAACTAATTCTTGGAGGCGATCTTCTCGTCTGGCAGCGAGCATTAATTTAGCTCCCTGTTTGGCTAATCGTTTGGCAGTGGCTTCGCCTAAACCGCTACTTGCTCCCGTGATGATGACAATTTTGTTTTGAGACATAATTAATTCTTGGAGTTTTGTTTACAGTTCAGTAAGTACATTAATTAAACTAGTAGACCAGTCAACTAATTTTACTTAGTAATAAAACTGCTGCTTAGTCAATCATTAACTGATGGGTTGAGGCAAGCGATTACTGATTACTGATTTCTGTTACTGATTGAGTTAAAATCTGCTGAAATAAAATTTTGACGAAGATTTCCATCGGCAACACTGACTTGGTTACCTTAGCTTGCAGAACAGTTCCTTCCCAACTCGACAAAATAAATTTTGCTAAGTCCACAAGATTTTTGTCACTGGCTATTTCTCCTGCCTCATAAGCCTCTTTCAGACATCGAGCAAAACACTTTTCCCAATCGGTAAAGACACGATTTAGGCGATCGCGAAACAATTCATTTTGTGCTGATAATTCTTGAGCCAGATTACCAATCAAGCAGCCATCAGTACATTGACAGTGTTCCATCTCGGCAATTTTGGAGTTAAAAAAGTTACGCAACCGTGTCAAAGGAGAAAATTGCTGATCTTCCAGCAAATGTTTCAATTCATTTTTCTGGGCAAAATCATCAATGATCGCCAGTCCAAAATCTTCTTTACTAGCAAAATAATAATAAAACGAACCTTTGGGAACGCCAGCAGCCGTGAGTATGTCATTGAGACTGGCTGCCTTAAATCCTTGCTGGAGAATGATTTGTTTTCCAACCTGGATTAACTGTTGGCGTTTATCAGTACGTTTCATAGTTTTATAGTAGACCAGTCGTCTACAAAAAGTCAAGTTGATAATTATGTCAATTATCGGGTATCAGTTTATAAAGAGGTTTATTCAATCCTCGATCGTCCTTTGGGGCGATCGCAACTGCCGCGATCGCTGAAACGATAACTATAGGTTTCTTGTTTCAATCCTTGATCGCCTCAAAGGACGATCGCAACCTGG
>JBEANW010000258.1:0-15260 GCA_041165225.1 Cyanobacteriota bacterium
AGCGAAAAATGGTGCAGAAGCTATATCTCTAGCGAAAGAACATTCGCCAAATTTGATCCTTTTAGAAATTATTTTGCCAGATATCAACGGCTTCGAGGTGGTGGCGGAACTAAAGCAAAACGAGCTTACCAATCAAGTTCCCATTATTGCTGTTACAGGATTATTTAAAGAAGAAGATCGAGAGCAAATTTTTCGCTCAGGTTGTGATGCCTATCTTGGCAAACCATATCTGCTTAATGATTTAGCCAATATAATTAGCAATTATCTGAAGAAGATTTAGTCCTTAGCTTAAAAATGGCGATTAGGCTCCCCTAAAGGATATGCGGAGCGGTATGCTTTAGCACTAGCTCCGCGTCGCGCCTACACTTTGCGATCGCTGCCATGTGTTTACTATGCATATTTGAAAAAATGCTTGCTAATTTTTTTATGCTCAGCGATCGCTTTAGAAAAAATTAAAATTAGGACGAGGATTTCTGTCTGGCTTTAAGGATGGCTTGTTGATTGCTAACTTGAGGAGAAGCGGTCAATA
Source organism: Cyanobacteriota bacterium (assembly GCA_041165225.1). GTDB lineage: Bacteria > Cyanobacteriota > Cyanobacteriia > Cyanobacteriales > Xenococcaceae > Waterburya. Next base: position 530 of record JBEANW010000258.1, read on the forward strand.
CGGCAATAATTCCTGTACGACTAGTTTCTAAAGTTGCGTCACTTAACAGATCTACCACCTCAACTTGGAGAATCTTTTCAATTAAAGCCTTTAATTGAGGTTTAATAGCTTCATCTAAGGTGGAATGTACTTCTTCTGCTAGTTTCTCATTCCCTTTTGCGGCAAGAAGTTCTTCTGCAACTGTAATGGAATTTTCCATGATAATTGCCAGTTTTTGGTCAAAAAGTTGACATGTCACTTTAGAAGGCTGATGTCCAAGATTATTGCGGTAAAAAGCTTGGATGTGTTGTGATAAGGTTCGCTCTAGTTGTCCGCAAGTTGGTTTATTATCTTTCATCTCTGTTTTTATTTCTTAATTTAGACTTTTATCAAAAAGCTTTAGGCTAACAGCTCTAAGCTCTAAGCTAAGGTTTGTCGGTGTGAGTTTTTAATTAAAGCTAACAGCTAAAAGGGTTTAATACCCCCACCAAACAAAGTTTGGTAGTCTGCGATCAGGAGAGGTTTAATACCTTTTCTGATTGAAGCTTATAGCTAAGGCGCGTTTTGGGTGTGAATACTCATACCCAAAAGCCGCCGTTATAGCTTACGGCTTATAGCTGGAGCAAAGCGACTTTTATCGACAAGTATAAGCACACATTAATGAGTTATCGAATAATAGTGTAAATAAAAATAATTAACTGCATTTTCTCTTTTCTACTAGCTTACCTTTTAACAAGCAATTAAAAAATCTATCTAAAGATTGAAAAGTTTTTTGTATATCTTTAGTTAGAGAACAAATAGTATTTTTTGATTGTAGTAATTCCAGGAACTTGATTTTCTGCTTGAATATTTTAAGTAGTTTGCCAATAAGGCTTAGAATACTTCTTTTGATTGAGTAGAGATCTTCAAAGAGAAAGATTTATTTTTGAGACTTGGTGGATAAACTTGAATACGAAGAGTTAAAAAATAGGGTAAATAAACATATGCTTCTACTAACAGAAGTACTAACAGAAGTGACTACTAATGCACCTCATTTTCCTCTAGCTGCAACCTTGGCTTTAGTTGGCGGTTTTTTGGCAGCTATTACTATTGGCTCGATCGCCTGGTATAACTCCAAACGTCCAGTAGGTTGGGAAGCAAAAGAACGTCCCGACTTCGTACCCGAAGTGGATAAATCGGACTTTATCGCCAATACCGATGACTAGAAATCATCTTTTCTCAAACAACAATATTCAAAAAAATCAAGGGGAATTATGAACGATAGAGCAACAGAAAACAAAGAAAGAAGTGATAATTACGATCCACATATTGTACCTGCCGAGACACAAGCGAGAATGGAAAGGGAAGGGGACAACTTCAAACATACTCCCGATCAAGAAGGAGATCTCGACACGACAGAAGGTTACACAATCGATAAAGAAGGGTTATTAAATAACTATGCAATAGAACCTGAGATGTACGTTGAGGTACCAGGGGACCTAAAAGAACAAGAAGAAGCGGAAGCTGCCGAACGTCTTGAAGAGCTACAAGAAATAAACGAACATAAACCAGGTGGAAAAGGGCCTGGAATCATTTAAGTTTGTTTCGACAACAAAGCCTGCCTGAATACAAGAAAACTCATATTTAACAAACGTTTAGGCAGGTAATTAATTGAATTAAATTGCATCAGAACCCCTGAAAATCTTTAGTTCTCCATTGCATTCTAACTATATTTATAATCACAATCAGCATCTTAACTATGAATTTAATTTTGCTTAGGAGTTTTTGCTCCACATTTACTATTGCTATTTTAGGTATTATTGCTTGCGGATTACCAGTTCAAGCTAATGCTATTAAATCAGATTCAGCGATCGCGCCGAACCAACCTGCTCCAACTGCCCCAATCGCTCAAACCGATACTGATATTGACGTTCAACCAGGAACAACCACTCGTTCAGGCTCTAGCTATGTTGGCATTGGAGGTAATCTTGGGTTGAGTGGAGATACTGGAGTAGGTGATGGAGCTTTTGCCGTTTTTAGTAAAATTGGACTGACAAGAAGTTTTTCTGCACGTCCTAGCGTCTTAATTAATGATGATGAAGTGTTTACGATTCCACTAACCATCGATTTTAATGGCAACCAATTACCATTGACGGATGTAAATGTATCGCCATATCTTGGTGGTGGTTTAGCAATTTCAACTGAAGACGATAACACCATCGGAGGACTAATTACTGGTGGTTTAGATATTCCTTTAACTTCCCAATTTACGGCAAATGCCAGCGTAAATGTGGGTTTTTTCAATGACACTGATGTCGGATTGCAACTGGGCGCTGGTTTAAACTTTTAATATGTTTCCAAAAGCAGATAAGTATCTTCTGTGGCTACTTATCTGATCGAGATTATTAATTAGGACTTACGCAAAAAATAAAATTTGATTAGTGGTTTATCAACGACTAAAGTTAGAGTTATAGCCAAGAAAATGTCTAGTCTAGAATACTGCCAATACCGACTATTTGACTCAAAACTCAACTGATGTAATAAGAGGAATAAAACATTGAATCAGCCCGATCTTGGCGAAAAAGCAATTAGTAAAGCAGCACAAATTGGTATTGAAAATCAACTAGATGAGGTAGAAGATCTCAACGTTGATGTTAGAGCTAATCCGTTAGATTTAGTTGGCGGAAAATTAGAGTCGGTCACCGTTGACGTTAAAGGCATGGTGATGAACAAAGAATTAAGAGCGGAAAGATTAATTCTCCAGACTGATGAAATCGCAATTAATTCAGTTAAGGCTGCCTTAGGTAATATCGAATTGACTCAAGATACTAATGCTGAAGCTAAAATAGTTTTGTTAGAAGAAGATCTACAGCGAGCCTTTAATTCTGAATATATCAAAAGTAAACTGCAAAACCAGAAACTGGATCTCAATGGTGAAACAGTTACAGTTAATGCGAGTAATGTGAAATTCATGCTTCCAGGGGATAAGAAAATCGGCTTAGAAGCAGATATCGAGATAGCTGAATCGCAAACCACCAAACACATTGCTCTCTCGGCTGAACCGACCTTGGATGCTGGGGGCAATAAAATTGCGATCGCCGATGTGGAATATCATAATCAGGAAAATGCAGCATTTGCTCAAGCTTTGTTAGACAGCACCAAGGAATTACTCGATCTACGCAACTTTCAATTGGACACCATGTCTTTGAAACTTGATAAACTCGATGTTTGTCAGGGAAAAATCATTATGGCGGCTAGTGCTGTGCTTAAAGAATTTCCTGGTAGCTAAATATTGGTCGCGATCAAGAGTATTTTAGATTTTAGTTAAGATTTTCATCAGCCTTAAGTGCAAGAAGCGGTGCATTTGCCACTCGCACCCCAGTCAGTATGTATAGTTATTGATAGCGATCGCAAACATTTTTAAGTTCTGATAATGCTTCATTTTCAGAACACTTAGTAACTATTTCTAACCGTATTCTGCTATTGGTTGCAGATGAAAGATGACTAATAGCTGTTAATAATTCGTGAGCAGTTGACAGGGAAAGAAAATGAGTCTTATTGAAAGAAAAACCATTACTATTATCTAGCTCATTATATTTAAAACCATTGACTGTTTCCTCTGCAATAATCACTTCAGTTAACTGCTCAGGATTTTTTCCGACTTTTTCAATGATTAGCTTTTCTCGTCTTAGGGGGATGTTAACCATTCGCGTTTCAACTTGTTTGCGAATGACTACTTCACCAACTTTTTGTTTGAGGCGAGCAATCTGTAACTTTTCTTCGAGTAGAGATATTTGATAGGATTCTGTTGAATTAATTTCGCCTTGTTGATCATTACTAAAAGTCATATCATTAATCTTATGCTTATTTTAAATAAATACAAGTAGACTAAATTGTCTCGTCTATGTTAGTTAGCTGCCAGGCTTAAAAGCTTCAAACTAAGGGGTCTTTATTGATCAATTTATTGCCATCAGTTTCCACCTCTAATTCTTCACGACGGATGGTTTCTTCAGCAGTTACAATGTCTTGTTGCACCTGTTTATGTATGTCAACTTCCTCACGAACAAAAGCCTGTTTCTCAATAGCAGCGGATTCTTCGTAAATTTCAAACCGAGCTATTTCAGTGTCGCTGAAGTTAGCTTCACCTGGACTAATCACTCTATTGATACGAGGAGTAATGCGTTTAATTATAACTCTTTCTTTTTCTACAGGAACTGAAACCGTTGCAGTTTCGGTTTCTACTTTCTTGCTTACTTTTACAGTACCAGCCAAGATCCGTTTTTTATTAGCTACTAAACGCTCTTCATATAGCTTAAGGTTTTGTTGCCCTTCTATTTCAGCCTCTTTGTGATCATAGAGATTGGGTTCATGATCATAGTGATAAGAGTGACTATTATAGGCGTTGCTATCGTAACCTGCTGTTGTTGTATTCTTATTGAGAGGTGCAGTGTTGTTATTGTCATATTCTCCTTCTCTGTATACTGTTCTGACTTTTTCTTCGTAGTCATAGCCGATGGTCATATCGTCGTCATACTCAGGGAGACTTTGCGCTTGATCTTTGGTTAACCCTTTAACATAAATTCTTTCTTGAGCATAATCAATGCTCGCTTTGCCTATGGGTAATAAAACTTTTTTGCCAAAAATCCAAAACCCAGTGTCAATAACTAAATAGCGAAATTTACCTGTTTCATCGACAATAATGTCATAAACTGTGCCAATTTTATCGTTGGTGTAGTCATAAACAGTGAAGCCTTTAATATCATTACCACCAAAAATATCTTCTCGATAATTGGGGTATAAGTCTGCAATTTTAGCTAAAGCCATAAAAGTAAATCTTAAGTCGAATTAATTTAACTGGATTAATGCTAATAAATTTAAAATAATTTTCCATCTAACTAATGAAATAGATTAGATTAATAGTTAGTCTCTCTTAAGACTAGCGATCGCTTATTCTTGGGTTTTTTCTACCCACACGCGGCTTTGAAAATCAAGAAAAAAAATATGCCCTCGGGTCGAAAGCATATTAATTGCCATTTAAATATTTTTTGAATTGATTGTTGTCAGAATTCGCTATTTGTTATTTATCACCTTTAACTTTCGAGAAGGCTTTTTTAATGCTATCTTCTACCGTAGTTGCATTTTTAGCATCTTCAGGGCTAATCATCTTATCTTTATCAGCATCTCCCTGAATTTCGTTTATTCCTTTTTTGGAGGCAGATTGAACTTCTTTAAGCGAAGGAGGAACTGAGCGGTCTTGTTTGGCGATATCGTCTGTATTTTTAGTCAAATTGTCTGTTCTTTTTTGAATTTCGTTTAGCTTTGCTGTGCCTTCATCTGGACTGCTAATAGCAGCAAATGCGGGTACAGAGTTAGATGCAAATATGATGGTGCAGAAGCAAACAGTTACCAAGATTCGTACTGAAGTTGTAAAAAAAGACCGTAAATCAATCTTTAACATAATTAGTTTTCTCACCAATATGGATTTCAACTACATTTATAGCTAAAAACATATATTTTATATTCTCTCTAAAGATTGAATTATTTTTTGCTATAAAATCAATCTAAAGCAGGATGTTTGGTAGATATTTAATATTTTTCAAAAATGAGTTAAAATGCACCTAAAGGAAGAAGATTTTAAGAAAAAATAGAAATATATTTAAATCAAATGTAACGTAAATTTTCTAAAGCAATTACTAAGCATGGAAATGAACCAGTTCAATCAAAGTCTCAAACTTACTTTAGAACAAGAGTTTCAGTTAAAGCTAGTCGAAGAATCAGCTCAAGAAATAAGTCATGAAGAAGCACTTTCACTTTTGATACAAACATCTAAATTATTAATGATCAAAGATAATGTAATAAGAAGTTTGATGAAAGATCGTGTTCTTATTTAATGTCAGTTCGGGTTAAGGCAGTTAAAGAGTCTGGCAAGCTATAAATCACAAACTCCATGCTTTTCAGACTATCTCTAACTCAAGTAATTTAGGATACTGCCTTGTAGCTTTTACTGAGCGATCGCTTTGACCTACTTTTGGTGAAAAAATCTATGCAAACTTACGCGATTTACTGTTCACCTGACGATAACGTAGAAATTTTACGTGAAGCATTAGGTTAAATCGTTAGTAGAAACTCGTTAATTAGTAAAGTTAATCATTAAGCGATCGCCCTATTTTTATCTAGGAGCGATCGCTTTTCAGGTTTTATATTATGCTACTCGGTGGCAAAAAGTAATTCAAAAATTAGACAGCAGCAGATTCTTGTGACATTTGAGTCTGTAGTTGCTTCTTAGCGTCTTTGAATTGAGTTGCTAATTCCTCTTGTTGTTCGGTAGAACAATTATTGCGGATTGCCGCAAACATGGTGCTTTCCTCTTGGCGGGTGTGATCGCCCACCATTTGTTTTACTTGTTGAAGCTTTGACTTAAACTCTGGAGAAGTAGGATTAGAAGACTTCATTTCGCTAAGAACGACTTTTAGTTCGGCTTGCTCGTCGTAAAGTTCTTGAGTGTTTTCTTCACCATAGAAGGACTGTACGGTTGGATAGACAACTTGTTCTTCAGCCTCAGAATGAACGCTCAAATCCATATACATTTGTCCAAAGTATTCTTCGATTTTTTGAGGATCGTCAGTACCTTCAATCTGTGCAATCAGAGTATTGACTTTTTGGTGATCCATGCGAATGACATCTTGGATATTCATATCGGACTTGTCGGAAGCTTGAGTGGCGGCACTACCAAAAATACCTGACATAGCAGCCATGGCGTCTTGTACTCTTGCCCAAACACCTTGATCTGGATCTTGTCCTGTTAGCTGGCGGGTTCCCAACACTTCCAATATGCCTTTGAGTTGTTCTTGATGAGCGCGGTTTTCAAAGTTAACTGCATTTAGGGGAGTGATGGCAGCTTCGACATCTGCTCCAACTATTTGAGCCGCTTTATGCACGACTAAACCTGACATCACTTGTCCGTGCTTGAGTAGTTCGTGCTGTACTGCTTTTTCGTACATATTCAGCTTCGAGCTGGACATTACTTGTTGAGTTTTCTCAACCATTTCGGTTATTGTCTCTTTTGGTTGAGATTGAATGCCGTACTGAGTAATGACTGTGTCAATGATACCTAAGTTTTTTTGGTCGTCTTCAAGCATCTTATTGAGGCGATCGCTAATATCGTGATCATCACTTTGCTCCACGAACTGTTGTTCAATAGTAATCAGTAGTTCTTGAATAGCTTTGATACTTGCGAGCTTTTCGCCAATTGCAGCTCTTTTTTCGTCAGTAAGAGTTGATACCATTTTTGTGTTCTCCTTGGTTTCACACTTTAAGTGTGGAAATAAAGCAATTTATTTTGGTTACTAAACCTTAAGTTCGCATAGCTGAGAAATTAATCCATCATTCTTTTGGTTGAATCTTGGCAATGCACAACTCCAAAAAGGTTTCTAATTAAATTATTTCTTCGGGAAGAGGATCTGTATCCAAGTCACTTTTACCGATGATTTGTTCTTTAAGTATCTGGATTTCAAGAGCTATCTCTTGCCGAGTTGAAGCTTTGAGCAGATAACGATAAACAAACCAGATTACGAAACCGATTCCAATTACTTCAAAACTTGCAGCAAAAAGCGGTAAGTCATTTAATGCATCTATCACTGCTACCATGAGCTTCAGTGTCACAATTGCTGCCAAAATCAATCCAATGATTATAATTGGTGACTTGTAAGCTTCAAAGAATCTCTTGATGTAACTGGGTAACTGTTTTAGAAACTGAGATATTTGCAAGCCGATTTGCAGCAATTCTTCCGTCGTTGAATTAGTAGCCGTTTGTTCAGCAACAGTTTCAGGATTTAAGCTTTCAGAATTCGAGGCTTCAATCATAGCCTCTTCGTCTGAAGGAAGCGTAGTGTATTCCTGTGATGTGATTGGTGTTTCCATAGTTTTCCTTGAATAGTTTTCCTTGATTTGTGGTGACGACAAAGAAGCTACTTCTCTAAAAAAATATAAATTGACAAATTAAATTGACAATTAATAGTAACTACTAGTTTGACCTTGCTCGAATTAATTTGCCATCAACCGCTGGGCATAATTTTTGATCTATTATTTTTCTATCAAAAGTAGTAGATTGGTCGATGCTGTTTTTCAAGCTAGTTAGGATGGAGAAAGCTGCTTCATCTTATTGTCTAAAGATTGCATCAGAGAATCGAAAGGCTGAATAAATTTGTCGATTCCTTCTGCTAAAAGCTCATTCATAACTTGATCAAGGTCGATATTAATATCGGCTGCTTGAAGACTTTCCAACAACTGATAGGCTTCTTCAATTTTCGTTTCGAGGCGATCGCCTTGGGGATCACAATGGTCGGCGCAAGCTTCAATGGTATTAAATGGCAAGGTATTAACTGTATCTCGTCCAATTAACTCATCAACATACATCACGTCGCTATAGTCGGGATTTTTCGTACTGGTACTTGCCCAGAGTAATCTTTGGACGTTAGCACCTTCTTCTGCCAACCTTTTCCAGCGATCGCTAGCGATAATTTCCTTGTATTTCTGATAGGCAATTTTGGCATTGGCGATCGCGACTTTACCTTTGACTTGATTTAGACGAGCTTCTTCGCTCAGGGTTTCGGTACCAATTTCTTTAAGTCTTTCATCAAGATAGAAATCTATTTTGGTATCGATACGGCTCAGAAAAAAACTAGCCACCGAAGCAATTTTGTTGATCGGTTGTTTTTTTAATAATCGTTGTTCCAAACCCTGAATATAAGCCCAAGCTGCATTTACATAGCTATCCACAGAAAATAGCAGAGTAACATTAACGTTAATTCCTTCAGAAATGATTCTTTCTATAGCAGGAAACCCTTCCTTCGTGCCAGGGATTTTAATCATCACGTTTTCGCGCTCAAGGGAATGATAGAATCGCAATGCCTCGTCAATTGTGCCTTGGGTATCCCGAGCCAAATGGGGCGACACTTCAATGCTGACATAACCATCTAGTCCGTCAGACTCTTCATAGATAACAGAAAAAAGATCACAAGTATGGCGGATATCTTCAAAAATTAGAGATTCATAAATTTCTCTAACTGATTTTCCTGCCTTAATACCCGCTTCAATATCAGCATCATAAATTTGATTGTTAGCGATCGCGCTTTCAAAAATAGCAGGATTAGATGTCAGTCCACGTAAGCCTTGGGTCTCGATCATTTGTTGAAGTTCACCCGATTCAATTAGATTACGGTTGAGATGATCCATCCAAATACTTTGTCCGTAATCTTTAATTTCTAAAAGATGATTATTAGTCATATTTTTTTTGCTGTATGGCAATTATTTTTTAAGGTTTGATTTCCGAGTTTCCTAAAATTGAACTCAGATTAGTTAACCCATGAATAGCAATTGAGAATTCTATAAATAAAATACTATTTAAATTCTTTTTTTGTCTCTATCATTAGATAGTCAACATGGTATTGCCGAAAGTGTAGTTGCTGACAATTCTAAATGCTTTTATCATTGAAAATAGCCTCCGTAGATATTCACAAGCCATAAACAATCTAAAATCTAACTTTAGACGGAGTTGCAATGGGCAAAGCATTTTTTATAATCAAATGCGCAGAACAAAATTAAGTTTTAAATCTGCTTGAAAAAAACATTAAATTATTAAACACAGAAAAGAGGAAAAAATGAGCTTAGAAGAAAGAGCAAAAGCAACCGCAAAAAATGTTGAAGGCAAAATGCAAGAAGCTGCTGGCGAAGTGACTGGAGATCCCGCAGATAAGGCTGAAGGAAAAGCTAAGCAAAACGAAGCCAAAGCACGCCATGCCAAAGAAGATGTAAAAGACGGTGTTAAAGATGTAGTTGATAACGCTTAGTATTTGCAGAAACAGGCTTAAATAGTTAGTTTTGCTGCTGTTAAAGCCTGTTTTATTTAGGCGTTGCTAATTTAAGTATTGAAAACTGCTGTAAATGACGCATCTCAAAACTGTTCATCCTTCACATCTGCTAACAATTTACACGGGCTAAATTAGGTATCACCTTCATTTCTATAGTTGTATACTCTACAGACTCACCGTCAACTACCAAAATACCTTCATCGGTTAACGGCTCAAGTTTAAAAGCACTAACTTTGTAGTATTCCATGTGGGGTAAATCAAGGTGTTGCCCCTTTCCACATCTCATCAAGGCTTGTAATAATTCCCAGCGGGATGTTCCCTGGCGCATAACTAAAACATCGATTGCTCCATCATTTAACTTTGCATAGGGAGTGACATTCATATCATGGGCAGCCCAAGGAGTATTCATTGCCCAGAGAAAGATAAAATTGTCTTCCATTACCTGCCAAGCTGTGGAGGATGAGTTTTCCTGGAGCTGGTTAAAGTCAGGGTGGAGAAGATAGGAAAATCTACCTCTGTAGATACGCAATAAACTCAACAGCATCAAGGCATAGACATCGAATCTTAAGGCTCCTAAAAACTTAAGCTTTTCTGACTCAATATCCACATCACTAATCAAACCCCAAGCAAGGGACAAGAAGCTATAGTACTCTTGACCATTTTGGGTAACAGCGGCCAGATCAAGATGCTGTTGTTTACCTTTAGCGATCATAAAAGCAGCATTGAGGGGATTGTAACTCTCTCCAGCGGATTCTAGGATAGACTTACACAGACCATTGCCCGTACCTCCAGGAATGATGCCCAAAGGAAGTTGGATGGCGGCTTCAGCATCAGGACGACTCATCAAGGCAGCGATCGCATCATGGATCGTGCCATCTCCCCCCACAATAATTAACCCATCTGTGAGTGCTAAGTTAAGATTGTGGACAAAGTTTTTGGTGTCCTGCCTGCTGGCGGTTTTCGTGACAGTGTATTGCAAATTACTGCGGTCTAATAATCCACGCACCTGCTCAAATATTTGTATTGCTTGCTTCTTGCCACTGTTCGGATTGATTACCACCTGTAGCTGACGGGGTTTGATGTCCGCATCGATCGCTTTAGCGACTAAAGTATTGTTGATGGCTTGTTGCCATTGCGATCGCTGGGCTGAATCTGTACAGGTAAAATAATATTCCCGCAAGACTCGGCGTTCCTTTTTAAATATCAGACCAACGGTTTGCTGTGGATAAGCAGACACTACGAGACAAAGACGATTATCCTCTCCCTGATTAACCAGTGCAGTACCCACCACATCATCTAGACAAAGCTGCTGTTTAATGCCATCCTGCTGCCAGGATAAATAATCTTTAGTTAAAAAACCTAATTCCCTCGCTGATTCAGGATAGCTAGCTAGCTGACTGGCAAAAATGGTGCTATTTTCCATTCGAGTTAATCAATTTAGGATATAACGTTTTTTAGTTTACTGTGTATTAGTGACTTTACTAAAGATTGAGTTGCTTGAAAAAGCGCGAAATATTGTACCTTTTAAATGACTAAATCGCAGGTGCGTATCACTAATTAATAGGACGCACCCACGATTTTCTTGATAACTTCAGATTTATGACTTCAGATTTATGACTTCAGATTTCAGTCAAAAGGACTTGGTAACGATTTGATAATTGCTTATTTTTCATTATCCTACTGGTCTTTGGGATTGAGGGTCTTTCCCTACAAGGTTAGGAGCAAAACCAGAGCCAAATTCAAACTCCTGTCCATAAGCTTCTTCTCCATGTTGAGGCACATCCAAACCTTCTTGCTCTACTTCTGCCTTGACTCTTAAGGGCATAACCAACCCGATTAGTTTCAAAATGATGAAAGTCCCCACCGCAGCAAAAACATAGGTAGCTGCAACACCGATAAACTGAGTCCAAACTAGCCCTGGATTACCAAATAACAAACCATCATTACCTAACGCATTAACTTGCTTAGTGGCAAAAACACCAGTTAATAATGCTCCCACTGTACCACCAAGTCCGTGGATGGGAAATGTATCGAGGGAATCATCAAATTTTAATTTAGCCCGCAAACTAACCCCAAAAAAGCAACAGACTGCTGTAATCGAACCAATCATAATTGCACCCATGGGTAGCACAAATCCTGCTGCGGGAGTAATACCGACTAGCCCAGCTAAAAAGCCACTGGCAATACCCACTGCGGTAGGTTTACCTCTTAACACCCACTCCACTATTAACCATGTCAAACCGGCGGCGGAAGCAGCAATAAAGGTGTTGACTAAAGCTGTGGTTGCTAAAGAACCAGAAGCCAAAGCACTGCCACCATTGAAACCAAACCAGCCGAACCAAAGTAAGCCGATGCCTAATAAAACAAACGGAACATTATGAGGTGAATAAGGTTGTTTCTCGAAGCCACGACGGGGTCCAATAACAAAAGCGGCGACAAGAGCAGCAACTCCCGAACTAATATGAACTACTGTCCCTCCTGCAAAATCAAGTGCGCCCAACGCACCAATCCAGCCTTTTCCCCACACCCAGTGAGCCAATGGGGAGTAGATGAAAGTAGACCAAAGTAATAAAAACCAAAAATAGGCTTTAAAACTAATACGCTCGACGATCGCTCCAGAAATTAAGGCAGGGGTAATGATGGCAAAGGTCAACTGATACACCATGAACAACTGATGAGGAATAGTTGCTGCATAACCTACTGGATCTGGTGCTGCTGCGGTTACGCCATTGAGAAATAACCAATCTAGTCCACCAACAAAAGCTTGGATTCCTTGACCAAAGGGATGATTGGCATCAATATTGACATTAAAAGCTAGACTATAGCCCCACAAACACCAAGTGACCCCAATTAGACCCATAGCGACTAAACTCATCATCATGGTGTTAAGAACGTTACGGGAACGAACTAATCCACCATAAAAGAATGCCAATCCAGGAGTCATCAATAAGACTAAACTGGTGGCGACTAACATCCACGCGGTATCTCCGAGATCGATTGGATTAGGAGCTGCTTCTTGAGCGAAAGCAGGGAGAGTTTCCATAGAAAAAAAAGCAACGTTCGCAACAATTACGGCAAACACTGCATAAAATATTTTTTTGTAAGGCATACTATTTTTCATAAATAAAAGTTATTGGTTTAAGGAAGATAGTAAATTGAAACATCTGCAACTTGGATAGTCGATACAATAAATTAATACAATTATTCTTAAGTAGCGAATCAGAGAGTTAGCAGAAATTCGCCTTTTACACAAGCACATTTATCCCAAGTTACCCTTAGATATACTTCCTTGGGATTATAGATTTCTGTATAGCAATATACAATATTTTGTGACCTTGCTTTATTCAGTTCAATAATTTATCTGATGTAATAGCAGGTTGTTTGTAGCGATCGCTTACTTTAATATCTTTTGATTTAAATCGATGAGATGGTGATTTAAGCAAAAAGCCTCAACTGACAATATCAGATTCAGTAGGAGAAATAACTTCAGTTTGCTCGGTTGATTTTTGCTCGCTGCTAGCTTCAATTTGAGCATTCATACTGAGAGATTTTTCAATACTGGCTGCTTCCTTCTTAAATTCATTTTCAAATTCTTTAGAGGCATCCTGGAAGCTACGAAGAGTTTTGGCAACGCTGCGGCCAATTTCAGGTAGTTTTTTCGGGCCAAATACTAGCAAGGCTACAATGGTAATCAGAGCCATTTCTGGTAAACCAATGCCAAAAATGTTCATAATCTAAATTTCCTATAGGTTTAGTAGGTTAAATAATAGCTCAATCCCCAAATAGCTGAAGATCGAGCTGCGGTATTAGCTAATTAAATAGTTAACAAAAGTCTGAGGCTGAATCTAACGACTCAAAGTTCCCCAATTCACATCAATTCCTTCTAGGATTAAGGAAGAATTATAAAGTTGCAAAATAATCAAGAGGAATACTAGAAACAGAGCCATAAATACTCCCATCAAGACAGTAGTTCCCCAGCCAGGGGCAACTTTTCCATATTCAGAATTTAAGGGCTTGAGAACATTTCCCAAACGAGTTTGCTGTGACATAAGTCAAATAGTGATGTAATATCGATTTTATTCGTAATCTTCTGTAATATTATAGAGTAATAGTCATCATAATTAATATTTACTTATGGAACCCGCAGTATTTTTAGGTGTCAGTCTTGGGACTGTTTTAGTTGCCATTACAGTGTATTCAATCTACACAGCTTTTGGCCCACCATCTGCTGATTTAGGCGATCCTTTTGAAGATCACGAAGACTAGAATGGTTCTAAGCTAGAAGCTAGCTCTAAGCTAATAATAATTTATTTTATTGATCGAGCATAAAGTAGAGAAATATTGTCAGGAGAAGGCGAATTGCTCCTGACTTTTTGGTTTTAGATAAGTTTATTGAGTTTTAGTTTAATTTAGATAGCCATTGGATAATCTGGGCATTAACTGCTGTGGGGTTCTCGTCGTGGGGACAATGACCAGCATGGGGAATAATTTGAAACTCAACCTCTGGATTACTATCCGCTAAGTCTTGATATATTTTTGCCCCCGCTACGGGTGTCCAGGGGTCTTTCTCCCCCCAAACTACTAATAAAGGGCGGTTTAGATTCGGTAATAACTCATCGGGAGTTTTCCCTGGGGGGGCGGTTAAAACCGCAGCAAATACCTGCTGTGCGCCTAAATCGCAGGATGGTTGATAGAGCATATCTACTAAATCATCCGTTACGGCATGGCGATCGCCATAAACTTGATAAAGAGTACGGCGAATTTGGCTTTTACGGCGAATGTTATTAAAAATCAAGTTACCTGTCATGGGAGAACTAACTAGCTTGGCGAACCCTGCCATCACTAAACCGAGGATCGGATTGAGATCTCCTGGACGATGATTTAAACCCCCAGCACAGTTAATT
>JBEANW010000259.1:0-5326 GCA_041165225.1 Cyanobacteriota bacterium
TGCTGTATGAATACGGTACAGGAGCCGTAATGGGTGTCCCTGCTCATGACGTAAGGGATTTTAAATTTGCTACCGAAAAATGCTTGCCTATTAAAACCGTAATTGTCCCCGTAGGGGCGAATCCCGAAGTAGGGGCGTTTCGCCCTTCGGGTTCGACACTTTGCTCAACTGAGGATACCTCCGCACCGCAAGTGTCTCACGAAACGCCCCTACAAAATGCCTATACTGAACCAGGTGCGATCGCCAATTCAGAACAGTTTAACGGTATGCCCTCCGTGGAAGGCAAAGCCAAAATTATTGAATATGCCGAACAACAAGGCTATGGTAGGGCACGGATTCAATATCGTTTACGGGACTGGTTAATTTCCCGCCAAAGATACTGGGGCTGCCCCATCCCTGTGATTCACTGCGCTGATTGTGGTACTGTACCTGTCCCAGAGCGAGATCTGCCTGTTAAATTGCCCGAATCCGTGGAATTATCGGGGCGGGGTGGCTCTCCTTTGGCGCAATTGGCTAGCTGGATCAATGTAGCTTGTCCTTGCTGTGGCAAGCCTGCTCAACGGGAAACCGATACGATGGATACTTTTATCGATTCCTCCTGGTATTTCCTGCGCTACAGCGATGCCAAGAATACAGAAAAGGCTTTTACTCCTGAGCAGGTGAACGATTGGATGCCCGTAGATCAATACGTGGGGGGCATCGAACACGCTATTTTGCACCTATTATATTCTCGCTTCTTTACTAAAGTGTTGCGCGATCGCGGTTTACTGAATTTCGACGAGCCGTTTAAACGCTTACTCACCCAGGGCATGGTGCAGGGTTTAACTTACAAAAACCCCAAAACAAATAAATACATTCCACCCACCGATATCGATCCTAAAGATCCTAAAGATCCCGAAACAGGAGAAAAATTAGCAGTTTTCTACGAAAAGATGTCCAAATCCAAATATAACGGTGTGGGTTTGGCAGAAGGTTTAGGTAAATACGGAGTGGATACCGCTAGGATGTTTGCCATGTTTAAAGCGCCCCCCGAAAAAGACCTCGAATGGGACGATGCCGACGTAGAAGGGCAATTCCGCTTCTTAAATCGGGTCTGGACTTTAGTCACCAGTTACAACCCCGTTCAAGTAACCGCAGCTTCGGCAGAACTGACCAAAGCCGAAAAAGAATTGCGTCGGGCGATTCACACTGCCATCAAGGAAATCACCGAAGACTTAACAGACGATTATCAGTTTAATACAGCCGTCTCGGAATTAATGAAGTTAAGCAATGCCCTCAAAGATGCTCAGTGTAAAACTTCCTCTGTATATCAAGAAGGAATTGAAACTCTAGTCATATTACTTGCTCCTTTTGCCCCTCATATCGCTGAGGAATTATGGGGTAGTTTAGGTAATACTGAATCAGTCCACAAACAGTCTTGGCGCGAAGCTGATCTCTCTGCTTTAGTGGTAGACGAAATAACTTTGGTGGTGCAGATTATGGGCAAAACTCGCGGTACCATTCAAGTCCCTGCTGGTTCAGATAAGTCGGCTCTGGAAAAATATGCTATTGAATCTGAGATTGCACAAAAATATATCGCGGGGAAAGAGGTGAAAAAGGTAATTATTGTGCCGAATAAGTTGGTTAATTTCGTGATCGCGAAGTAGTTTAAAGGCGATCTCAAAGCGTAGGCGCAGCCTAATCGCCTTTTCTGATTTTCTTAGTTGAAAAGGAGGGCGATCGCTTCTTCATAACGAAAAATATACTCTTTTGCCTAGTATCTAACTAAATCTCTTGTTAATGCACGAGAGTTGGTATGAGTTAAACATCTTTTGGTTCGATTACTAATTGAATTCCTGCTAAAATCTGCTCCATCCTTGCTTTATCTAAAGTCCCAATTTTCCTCTGTAGCTGTTCTTTACTGACGGTAAATATCTGCGATACATTGACGACACTTTGTTTGGGTAAATTCGCCTCATTCTTCTCCAATAACACATTTCCTGGTGCATTAGCTCTTTTTAAATTAGATGTTAAAGCACAGACAACAACAGTTGCAATTCGCGATTGATTAAAAACATTATTTTGAATCACCACATGAGGATGACGATAAGCTGACTGTGCGCCTAAGTCTACCCAATAGATATCGCCTTGCTGAACCATTACCATTCTTCAACTACAGACTGGTGGATAGGCTTCATCTGTTGAATGAGTTCGACTTCTTCGGTCGAGTTTTCGCTATATACAATGTCTAATTGCTGAAGCATCTGTTGATTTTGATGGCGCGAAATAAACTCTGATATAGCCATTTCAAAGATTTGACTGCGAGAAGTTGATAGTGATTGTGCTAGCTTATCTGCATTCGATAATACTTCTTCAGAGAGGGACACTGCCGTTTTAACTTTAGCCATTTTATTGAGTTTTACCGATAGTTATACTTTTAATTATACTATCTGTTAAAAATTAAGCATTAATCATCAAATTCCCTGAAGGGAATGCGAATGCGGACGGGGTGATCCATTACTTCTGTATTAGTTATTTCCCAATCTTCTACTGTATCAAGTTGTACTTGTATACCAAGGCGATCGCCTTTTCTTAATTGAGAAGGAGAGCGATCGCTTTAGCTTACTTTTCGATTACTTCTTTTGGTTTTTCGGCTATATCTATAAACTCGGCTAATTCTTCTTGGAAAGCTTGTGCTTCTATAACAGTATTGCGAATACCTTCAAGCATCTCATTTTCATAAGGAGATTCTGCGCCAATAACTTTTTCATCTCGTTTTTCTTTGGCTGCTTCTTGGAGCAGTCGCTCATGGGGGAAACCCCCAAGACCGCGCTGCTCCGCTAATTCTGAATTTAATTCCAAAAGTTTAGCCAAAATATCATCATCTGATTTAAAGTTATAAGCTTGCATTACTAATTTATCTAACTCTTGATGTAGCTGATAAAGTTTACTAGCTGGTTCATGAAAGTAGGCGTTATAAAGTTGCGTGATTCCCCATTGTTTCTTTGACATTTGTTCCAGGGCTATTTCATTCTAAAAAGAGACAAAATATGCTCTAGTCCAAATTGCGATTTTCTCTTTGCTTGAGCCATGTTATTAAAACCCGCATCTCGATAAAGATTAAGTGTTAAATTTCGTGCAATTGACCAAATTTGAGGTAGTGGAGTGGTACGAATACGAGATTTATCTTCTCCTAAAGTCACGTCTTTACAGTAATGAACTTTATTCTCTACTCCCCAATAACCACGAATACGACCAGCAAAATTGGTAACAGATTCTTCCAAATCAGAAATGTAATACCTAGTTTCAGTCTCTTGTTTATTTCTAGTTGTCCTTTGAGACTCAACACGAATTACTGTAGCGATTGAATCCCAGCCAGTTTGGGTACAATTGAACGGACAAATGCTCACAGTTCGTTTCTCAATACGTCCATGCCCTTTATTCACAGTGCAAACAGTCTGATCAGGAATAAACTGTTGTGTAACGGTACGATAGAGAGTTGGCTGATTTCCTTTGAGTGCCGCTAAATAATGATTACCACTCTTTATAATTATCCCAATGGTTTTTTTTGGGTATTAATCGCATCAAACGCAAAGACAACTCCTTCCAATGCTAATAATTCGATTAACTCTGGTAGAGCTTTGATTTCATTAGTTTTTTTGTCTACTTGATGTGTTTGAAGAATTAATCCTCTTTCGACTAAATATGCACTTACTAACATGATCGCAGGATGGGGTTGGCAATCAGAATTGGTATTTTCTACCATGAATGAGCCTCTAAGAACTTTTCCATCCAATCCAATCGTTTCTCCTGCTAAGGGAGTAATTTCCAAGAATGCTGCCAATTTTGACGAATAATCACTATAATCTATCTTTAACAAGACTCGCCGGATTGTACTGTAGGAAGGAAGACGATTGACATCAAATAACTGCTTTAGTTGCTCTTTATAAGAATCTATCCAATCCCCAATAGCTAAAAATCCTTGATTTCCTGCCACTACTGACAAAGTAAATATTGCCAGACACAGGGGAATGGAGTGTCTTCTGCCTTGTCCTCTACGAACATCTGGTAAATCAGCAAATGCTTTTAGTATTGCTATTCGAGACATTTTTATCTTCTGTCTTTAACATTAGCAGATTATTCTACCATCCAGAATGAAATAACCCTGATAGAATACCTATCTGAGCAAGAGAATCAGCAGACTATTAATCATGTTGGCGATCGCCCACCATTACCTTTAGTAGATGCCGCGAAAGCAAGAATTAAGCTCAAGTTAAATAATCCTCAATTGCAGTTTTTGGAGCAGGGAATCTACCAGTATTGGTCAGAAATTAATTGCTTACTATCAGCTATTTTTCTGAGTACATTGAGTTATGGCTGGACAATTTTATTGCTCAGAAAGCATAACAGAGAAAGTGAAAAATATCTCAACCCTATTCCCAATATTCTCCCCGAACTTGAGGGGGAGCAGGTAGCTGCCGTATCGCCATCTCCTGACAATCAAAACAATCAAATAGATTTACTAGAGGTTAAGCACCCAGAGCAAACTGTCAATTTCCCATCTAATCATGAGCCATACATTTTATTGGCAGATATGAGTCACGAATTGCGATCGCCCTTAAATGCGATCTTGGGGTTTACGCAAATTATGGAGCAAGAATTATCCACGATCCCCACAAGTCTTGAAAACCTGGCAATTATTAATCGTAGTGGGGAAAATTTACTATCGATTATTAATGATGTCGTTGACCTTGCCAAAATTGAAACTAATCGCTTAACCTTAGAAGACAATAATATCGACTTTGATGTTTGGTTAGATAACATCGAGCAAAGTTTTCAGTTTCAATCCCGTAGCCAGAGTTGGGAATTTTCCTTAATTAGAGAGGGTAATCTACCTCGATGGATTTGTCTTGATGAGCGGAGACTACGCCAGATTTTAAGAAATCTCATCAATTACTGTCTTCAATCCGCCACCACCGAGAGTGTGAATCTGAAGGTCAATGCTCATAGCTTGCCACAAAAAACCCTGGCACCCAGTCAGAGATTACTCCGCGCTACAAGCACGGAGCCTGCTCTGACCGTTGGTCAACAAAATTCTCATCAGGAGTACCAGCTCGTGTTTGAAGTGGAACATCGCAACTTATCAATTTCCCCTCAAGAATTAGCTACTTTATTTGATCCTCTCGTTAGGGTACAACAAGAATCAAAATCCCAGGCGGGTAGTTCTCTGAACCTACCGATTAGTCTTAAACTAGCTCAATTAATGGGAGGAGATATCACTGTCACCAACAATACCCTTACTCCATCGGGGATTATTTTTAATTTACAGATTCACACAAAGAGTGTT
>JBEANW010000260.1:0-4174 GCA_041165225.1 Cyanobacteriota bacterium
ACTAACTTTAAAGCCTTGATGATTTCTTGAGCGATCGCCTGAGCTAAGAGAGGGGGAACAGAATTACCAATCTGACGAAAGCCATGCCATTTAGTAGCATGAAACATAAACCAGTCAGGATAGGAATGAAGTCTTGCTGCTTCTCTCACGGTGATACAGCGGGGGGTAAGGGGATGAATGGGACGGGGGGAAGTGAATGCACCATGATTGCTCGCTGTCCCTGCTCTGAGGGTGGTACACAAACCCGCCAAATCTAAGCGATAAAAATGACTAATGCGATCGCTTTTCCCAGGAATTGTTTGCTCAAATCGTGCAATAGTTTCGGCGGTATGATTGGTGCGGCGGCTACAGGTCAAAAGTTCTGTTCGATATTCTCGACCATAAGCATAATTATCTTTAACCAAACTAGGAGTACGTAGTTTTTGGGCATAGGGGCTGGGTTCTCCATAACTAGCTACCACCCAGTCTCGTAACTTTAATTCGGGATAATGATTAGCCTCTGGTAAGTCGCCAATGGCTTCGGCTACTTTTGGTGCTAGCGGTAAATCAGCCTGCTGGTGGGTGATCGCTTCAGGATACTGGGGAAGAGTTAAACCTTGACGACAGCCTAAGAGAAATAATCGCTGACGGTTTTGAGGAACTCCATAGTGAGCTGCGTTTAATACTTGAGGATTCTGCTTAACCTGATAGCCATGACGTTCAAACTGTGCCATGACGGTTTCTAAAACTTGCCTATGCTTGCCGATGGTCATGCCCCGCACATTTTCCATCACAAAGTATTTAGGTTGTAAGTCCAAGACTAGACGTAAAAAATTGAAGACTAGAGAATTGCGATCGTCACTTAAATCCCGTTTGCCCATCAGAGAAAAACCTTGACAGGGAGGGCCTCCGAAGACAACATCAATATCGCGATCGCCAATTGCAGATTGTTCTCTAATTTCTTGAGCGCTGGTTTCGCTGACACTGCGACAAATGGTTGTCCAGAAAGGAAAATTATATTCATGGACGCTAGCATGAATCGGATCTAGTTCCACTGCCGCTAAAACATCAAATCCTGCCTGTTCAAACCCCAGGGTCATGCCTCCCGCCCCAGCAAAAAGATCGACGGCGATAGGTCTACGATGCTGAAAATCATGGTTTTGATCATGCTTTTGACAGCGGATCGCAGCATCACTATTTCTGTAACTAGTCGCCATTAATAACCTCAACTGGAATTCTACAAAATATTCTCATTCAATTTGACCTGACAAATCTAGCTCTGCCCCAAAATCTTCGCCAGAATTGTTCAGACTCCTGATGCTGGTTCATAATCTATGAGATGATTAAGAGTTATTAACAGATTATGAGTATAAATTAGGAGTTTAAAGAACGTGGCAGAAATGCAATTTGCTAGAGGTGTGGCAGAAGATATTATTCCTGATGTCAAAGTTACTCGCTCTAAGACAGGTAACACTGGTACAGCGACATTCTACTTTGAAGATCCCCAAATTTTGAAAAAAGAAAGCAGCGACGAGATCACGGGACTGTATCTAATTGACGATGAGGGAGAAATTGTGACGCGAGAAGTCAAGGGTAAGTTCATTAACGGTGAAGCTAGAGCCATTGAAGCAGTATTGGTAATGAAATCCCCTGAAGAATTCGATCGCTTTGTTCGCTTTATGAATAAATACGCTGAACAACATGGCTTAGGGAAGTCTTAATTTGCTCGGTATATTTTAGATAAATGGGCTTCGCCCTAGCTATCAGCCATTAGCCTTCAGCTTTTAGTCTTGGTGCAACTATTAAAAGCTAAAAGCTTTTTGATAAAAAAATTAAGATAATCAATAAAGTCAGGGAAATCTTAGTATTTTAAGGTGTACATTTTAGATATACATTATTTGTCATAAGATTTCCTTACATCTGGTCTTACTTTGATAATTCCCCACCCAGATAGCCAAAACCTTGCTGTAAACTGTGCGGTAATTACCGTTAGTGATACTCGTACTCCCCAAAGCGATCGCAGTGGTCAAATAATTCAGCAGCTACTACAAGCAGCAGGACATCGGATCTTGACCTACACCATTGTCAAGGATGAACCATTGGCAATTCAGGACTTACTAGATTACCTAGAACAGCAGTTCCAACTAGAAGTAATTATTTTTAGTGGTGGGACGGGAATTGCTCCCAGGGATACCACCTATGATGTGGTAAGTGCCTGGCTGACAAAAACTATTCCTGGTTTCGGCGAAATATTTCGCTACTTGAGTTATCAAGAAATTGGCTCTAGAGCAATGTCTTCTCGCGCCGTAGCAGGAGTTAGAAGCAACAAGTTGGTTTTCTCTCTTCCTGGCTCTGCCAATGCAGTGGAATTAGCGATGAGCAAACTTATCTTGCCCGAATTAAATCACTTAATTAAACAGGTTCAGGGCAGGAAATGAGAAGATAAACAGCTTATCTCTGCCACTCTTGGCGAAGGGAAAACCAACTCCTCAGACGGTTTAATAATCGCGGATGGCGCTGTAGCTTTTGCTGATAATAATTATTCCAGACTCGCTGCCAAATTTCCGACCTACTGAGATAAATGGTTGGTAGAGACAAAGAAGTTAATCCTCTCATGGGGTTTGGCTCTAGTTTAATCTGGTGTTGGATCATCAAAGCGATCGCCGTAATCAATTCCTCTGCGCGATCGCCAATTAGGCTACAGCCGACAATCTCACCATTGGCTCTAATTAACAGCTTACACATTCCCGTAGCAGAATCTGCTATGGGCGATCGCTCTAAATCTTTAAAATATTCGGTGACTAGATATAAATCATCGCCGTATTGTTTTTGAGCTTGTTGAGTCGTTAAACCAACTCGGGCAAAAGTCGGCTGAGTTGAGATTACCCAAGGTAGAGCCTGATAATTAACTTGATACCAAGGGAACCACAAGGTGTTTTTGAGGATCAGATTCACTTCATAACGGGCAATATTGGGCAGACTGTAGCCACCAATCACATCCCCACAAGCATAGATATGTGGGTTAGATGTTTGCAATTTGCGATTGACGTAAACCCTGTGGCGGTTGTATTTAACGTCTACTCCTGCTAGGTTTAATCCTGCAATATTAGGCTGCCGATGATCAGCCAGAATCACTTGATCGGCAGTTAAAGCGCGATCGCCTGCTTGTAACCATTTTTGTCCCTCAATAGTTTTAAGCTGACTCAGGGGGGAGTTGAGATAAAGTTTAACTCCTTCGGTTTCTAACTGCGCCTGAAGTAATAAGGCAAATTCGAGATCTTCTTGGGGCAAGATTCTGGGCTGCGCCGTAACCAAAGTGACAGTTTTCTCAAACCTAGCCAGAGTTTGCGCTAATTCCAAAGCAACAGGATCGCCCCCGACAATAATGATGTTTTGCCCTAAACTCGCCAGATCTGTCTGCCATAAATCCCGTAAAGTAATGTAGTTATTAGCATCCTGTTGATCAACAAATTCAGCGACATAATTAGCCCCTGTAGCTAAGACAAAAGCACGCGATCGCAATTTACGTTGAGCAGTTTGAAACGCCAAATGGGGTAAACGACAAAACTCCCCCTGTCCAACAATTACATCAACCCCTAACGCTGCTAAATTAGCTAGAGAATTCTGATGCTGGATTGTCGAAGTAATGCTGTGGCTCCAATCTTGGGCTGCGGTCAGAGAAACCCTGTGGTTGACTTTGATTATAGGATGATTAGCTAATTGATAGTTCCAGCGTCCAACTTCGCTGATGGCACTATTGGTCAATGTATCATTCGGCAGAAACAGATCATCGCTGCCAGTCACCAACGCCACACGAGCCTGAAGTTGCACTGCCTTCTGAGCGGCATAAATGCCTACCCAACTACTACCAATTACTACCAAGTCATAGTCTACCGCCATAGTTTGGAATTCGGAGTTCGGAGTTCGGAATTCGGAGTTTGAGCTTAAAACTTATTAATCTAAATTAAACTAATCCACATCCGATCCAACGATAGCAGCAATCGCTTCGGTTAAATGATCATTCTCGAAGGGTAAACGGACGGCAATACGGAAATAGCGATCGCCCAATTCAGGAAAGCTCAGACAATCGCGAATGACAATTTGATAGTTTTTCAGTAATTGCTCTTGTAACTTTGTTGCCGACATTTGGGTCTGAACCAAGAGATAATTTGCTGCCCCCTCTAAAGGCTCAAGT
>JBEANW010000261.1:0-3588 GCA_041165225.1 Cyanobacteriota bacterium
ATAGATTGATGGTTAATTATGAGATCTGGGCATGGCGGAGGCGATCGCCTGTCCATCAAGAGCTAAAATCATCTCTCCTGAAGGCTTGAGCCAATATCCTGATGCAAAGCGATAACAGGGAGGGTTGAGGGCTGAATCAACTATCCCTTGAATTATTTCAGGATCGCAGGCTACCAAATCATCAATAACCGCTACCATTAAACCCAGATGAATTTTCTGCTCACTGTTACCTGACGCTCGTTCAGGGGATAAGACAATTGCTGTAGGTAAGAAGCGATCGTGTTGGTGTTGATACCAAGCAGCCAAACCCATTAATTGTCCTAAATCAACCATCCACAAAATATCTCCCCGCCAGTTATAAACCCCCATCACCCAAGGGGGCATTTGGGGGATGGGCATGATTTGTCCTAACTGAATTTTGAGTACCTCAGTAATCTGCTGAATGGGCAGCATCGCCTTGGTATCAGGATGGAGTTGAAATTTAAGATACGGTCGGGTGTTCGGGCTGCAAGTCTGCATCCTGACATCCGCATCAGTTAAGCCAGCCTGGGAAAATAAATTAGACGAATTAGACACAGTGGGAATTACCTCCAAGAAGCTCCAAAGTACTTTAAGCAATTAGTTCTTTAACTTTGCCAACTAATTCCTCCTGATCGATGGGCTTAAGGATATAAGCATCCGCTCCTTGTTTCATCCCCCAGAACTTATCCATCTCTGTCCCCTTGGTGGAACAAAGAATAATCGGAATTTTACTCGTCTGATCTGAACCCTTTAACTCACGGCAAATCTCAAAACCACTGCGTCCTGGCAAAACTATATCCAAGACAATTAGATCGGGAAAATCTTGCTGGATTTTTGCCAAGGCTTCTTCCCCGCTGAGGGCAACGGAGACGTTGATGCCAATTCCCTGTAAACAGCCTGTGATAATCGACCTTTCCGTGGCAGAATCATCAACAACTAGTGTGTATCCCATAGCCAATGTCACCTCTTACTAATCAATAAAATTAACTAAAATTGAAATTTATGCTTTAGGCTTTTGCACTACATATTTTTCAATGGTGCCTAACACCTGTTCGGCTTGGGCTGGCTTACTCAGAAAATCCGTCGAGCCAACCATTTTGGCGCGGACACGGTCTACAATTCCGTCATTACCAGTGAGGATCACAATGGGAGTCTGTTTGAAAAAAGACAGCTTACGCAATTGAGAGCAGATTTCATAACCATTAGTATTGGGCATCACCAGATCCAAGAAGATGAGGTCTGGTTTACGACTCAATAAAATAGCGATCGCTCGTAAGCCATCCATTTCACTCACAAAGTTGTATCCTGCCTCACTAACAATACTTTCCATCATCTGACAGATAATGGGACTATCATCAATACAGGCGATGGTCAACCGACGAGGAGTGGCAGTTTTCAACAGCTTTTGAGCTATGGGAGTTGAAACAGGAGGGGGAATATCTTCGACGGCTACCAGTTGCACCAGACCTAACTGTATATAGGGCAACAGCGAAAGGGTCACGGTGGTCACATCTCGCTTCATCCGTACGCTGAGATCCCTTAAAGTTTGTTTTCCGTCTAAAAGTTGACTGAGATTTTGATAAACTTGGGGCGAAGTCCTGGTTTTGAGGGCTTCGGGATGATGAATCATCGGTGCTAAATCGGGAGAACGATCCGCCACCTTGGCATCTCGCCAGGCAGAGTATAGTTGATTCGACTCTTTAATTACCTGTTCCGCATCAATTAAGATCAGCCTAGTGGTTAATAGATTGTCCTTGACCAGTTCACAATGTACTTCGATCGCCTGGGTAATATCAAACAGCACTTCGATGACTGTGGCGCGAATCACTTTAGTCGCCTGTTCCCGACTAATTTTATTGTGGTCGATCCAAGCCGACAGTAACTTGTATTCCCAAGAAATTCGCGATTCTTCTTGGGCAATATTAGCCAGAGATAACTGTAACTCTTCGATTTTAGCTAGTCTTTCAGGACAATAGGCAACAATGTGTCTGCGCCACCGCCGAATGGGGTGAACTCCTCCACTAGCATAGACAATCCGACCCAGGTAAAGATAGAGTACCCAGGTATGGTCTTGCTTATCGGAGACAATTAGCTGACCGCTAAATCGAGATTCCTTGAGAGAGTCAAAGAATTGAATTTGTTTAGTGGCGGTAAAGTGTTGAATATGAGTCCGAGCTTGACTAATTACGTTTTTGGCAGTCGTCATTAGCAACTTCCTCTTAATAAAAGCGATCGTAAAGTGAGTTCAGACTGTAACTCAAGAAATAAGGAGCAAAATATAAACATTTTTATCATCGTTTTAGCTGATAAGTAATCAAAAATCAGGATGGCGACTTATGATTATTTTGAACAGTCTTCTTATTAAGAGTTCCCGAAAATCTGACAATACTATCAGCTAGGGCAATGTTTATTACGTCTAACGTGGGTTAGATAGGATAAGTTAAATGGATCAAGATTCAGCTTCAACTAACAAAGAACGGCTACAGAGTTTGATGCTACAGGTGGGCATCGCTGACATTAATGACCTTAGTCAGCGGGCAAAAGTATCCCGTTTACAGTTAATTAGAATTCAGCAGGGTCTAATCCTCAATATCTCTGTGGGAGCGATCGCGCAAGTTGCTCAGGTACTAAAGATCTCCGTGGATAATCTACTCAAAATTTTTGTCTCACCAGATATCGCCCCAGATCACCTTAGCCCGACCCCTGCAACCCCCGAACCAGCTCCTGATGCTTTAGTAGCCTGTCGGCAGGAATATCAAAGATTACAGCAGGAAATGGCACAGCTACAGGAAACCCTGGAAGCAGAGTTTCAACAGACTAGTCTAGAAACCATTGAATCCTGGCTTTTACAATGGCCCACGGCCGCTGCCGTGGTACGTCTAAATCCGCAATTACCCGCCACCAGGCTACTTGCCTTAGTCGAACCTGTAGAACAGTTAATGAAACAATGGAATGTCTTGACTATTGCTGCGGTGGGGGAAGAATTGCCTTACGATCCGCAAAACCACGAATTAATGAAAGGTGCCGCTCAACCTGGAGAACTGGTAAAAGTACGCTATGTGGGCTACAAACAAGGAGCTAAGTTACTCCACAAGGCTAAGGTTAGTCCTGTTTAATTACTGGCGTTACGCGCCCATTGAATTGTGAAGATTGGGAAAGGGGAAAAGGGAAAAGGGAAAAGAGCAAGTCAAGTGTGTAATTAATTTTACCTAGGTACTTAGCAAATTAAATTAAATTAAATTAAATTACTGATTTTATGAACTGGTGGCAGAAACTCAAGCAGAACACTTTGGCGCGGATTGGTGCAGCAATCCTGATTACTTTTTATCTGGCGGTGATCTTCGCCGATTTTCTTGCTCCTTACTCCCCCTATAGTTCTCAGGATGATGGTTCTTTGCTCCCACCCACCGCAATTCATTGGCGAGATACCACAGGGAAATTAACCCCACCCTATGTCTATGGGACAACTCAAGGAGTGACGAATCTAGATACAGGCGATCGCTTTTTAGTTATTGATCGCGATCGTCCTACCCCAATTAGTCTTTTGGTTAAAGGTACTCCCTATAA
>JBEANW010000262.1:0-5184 GCA_041165225.1 Cyanobacteriota bacterium
ACCATAGCTAGGAGAACGAGCGATCGCAATAATTAAATCCCGTAGTTGTTCTCCATCAGGACATTGACCAAAGATATGTAAGCCATCGCGTATTTGCGCCTCTTTTAGTTCACAGAGATAGCCATCGGCAACGGTCAGAAATTGCGCCAAAGTTTTAGTATCCGTTGGTTTGATGCCAAGATCTTCATCTAGTTTTTCCTGTTGGACAAGGTTTGTAATGCGATCGCTAATGATCTTCAGCCTGGTAGGATCTAAGATTTGGGCTTCATAGTATTCATCAATCAGTGCTTCTAATTTTTCTAAACCACCATAAAGTTCTGCACGGGTGAGGGGTGGGGTCAGATGGTCGATAATTACTGCTTGCGATCGCCTTTTCGCCTGAGAACCTTCTCCAGGATCATTAACAATAAAAGGATAGATATTGGGAATAGCCTGTAATGCCACTTCAGGATAGCAATTAGCCGAAAGCGCCAAGCTTTTCCCTGGTAGCCATTCTAAATTGCCATGTTTCCCCACGTGAACGATCGCCTGTACCCCAAAACTGCTGCGTAACCAATGATAATAGGCTAAATACTCATGAGTGGGTTCGAGGTCTGGCGCATGATAATTTAAACTCGGATCGCGATCGTAGCCTCTTGATGGTTGGATACCGATAAACACATTGCCCAATTGAATCCCAGGAATGGAAATAGATCTCCCCAACTCCCTATCTCCCCGACGCGAAGCTAGTCCTTTAGGGCAACTCCCTATCTCCCCAATTCCCCAACTCCCCAATTCCCCATCCTGCTCCACAATTTCATGAGGATGCACGGCAGAATAAACGCCCCATCTGCTTGCGATACCTTGCTGTACTGCTTCGGGTAACGTTTCCCAGTACTGTTGATACTCTTCTAGAGATAAACTTTGATAACAAGCTCGATTCAGCCGACTTTCTGGATCGTTAGTAATTCCCTTGGTCAGCCGTTGAATCAATTCATCACCCGTCGCTGGCAGATCCGTAACGGTATAACCCTCTTGTTGCAAAGCTTCAAGGATTTTAATACAGCTTGCAGGGGTATCTAAACCCACCCCGTTGGCAATTCTACCGTCTTTATTGGGATAGTTAGCGAGAATTAAGGCGACTTTGCGCTCTTGTACGGGAGTATTCGCCAACTTAATCCAATTAGCAGCGGACTCGGCGACAAAATCCAGGCGATCGCTTTTTGGTTGATAGACAACTACATTCGTTTCTAGGCGATCGTTCCAGGTTTGGACTGATTTAAAAGAGATCGCTCGAGTAATAATCCTGCCATCCACTTCAGGTAGTGCCACATTCATCGCTACATCCCTCGGCATTAGCCCTTGAGAACTAGTTGACCATTGTGATTCAGTACTGCTACTCAAAATCACCTGAAGCACGGGAACATTTAACTGCTGCCAAAATTCTAACTGAGCCGACTCGCCAATTTTTGCTAAGGAAAAACTAGTAGTATTAAGTAGTAATTTAACTTTTGTTTCTTTAAGTAAAGCTAATAGTTGTTGCTGTAATTCTACATTTCTTAATGAATCAATGAATATCGGCAGAGGCTGCAAATTACGAGTAGCTAAAGATTCACATAGACGATCTATTGGTGTAGTATTTCCTGCTAAATAATGCGATCGATAAAATAATATTCCGCAATAGTTTGACTCTGATATCTGGTTAAGCTGCGAGTTTATTTCTGGACTTAGTTGATGACTAAATTCAGCTGAATTACCAACAGAACTTTGCCATTGATATTCACCTAGTTCAGCAACAGATTTTGGAGCATTAGGAGAGTATTTTGTATGTAAGCAAATATCACTGACATATTGCAAAGCATTACGATAGTTTTCTGTTCCCCCAGCAATTAAGTATCGCCATAATTGATTGACAACAGCAAGAGAAACGGTAGAATGGCTGATTAGATCTAGATCGGGAGCATTATCTCCAGGTAAAATAAATAAAGCGATGTTGTTTTGTTGGGCAAGGTCTTTAATCCTCTCAAATCCGTAAGACCAATAAGTATTTCCACCTAGCAAACGTAGTATGACAATTTGAGCCTGAGAAACTACAGTTTCTAGATAGACATCGATACTTAACTGCTGTTGCAGATTTAATAAATTAGCAACTCTAAGGTGAGGAAAACTATTATCTAAAATAGCTTGGGCAGCAGCAAGAGTTTGAATATCAGTATCGGCGTAAGTCAGAAAAACAATTGGTGCAGGGGACTGTTCAATAAAAATTACTCCTTCAGTATTGGGATTCCATCCCCCTGGAAGTGCAGCGATTTTATGCATAATTTTAATCAGGTTTCTAATCTTGAGAAATAATTACAGTTCAGTAGAAGCTCATTAAAATAAGCCAAGCTGTATAGAGAAGAAAATTGTCTTAGTTGTTGGATTCTAATTGTGTCGAGTTATTCATCTTCGTTAATCTTTAGAAAAAATGTCCATCATCATGTTTGGCAACAGCTTGCTGAACTTTGGTTGGAGATGGCTGCTAAAGATGAAACTCAATTAATTACAGAAGATACGTTAGTCAAGCTATTAGAAAGTAATCCAAAAAATGAGCCCCAAAAATACATTTCACCACAAAATTCACAACAATTAGAACCAGAGCATTTTTTCTTATTAATCACACCGAATTTTAATGCTTTTCTACATCAAGACAAAAAAATAGCTGCCACGACATATCAGGCTAGCGTAATTTTTGACTCGGCAGTTATCACCGAAAAGCTAATTCAATTCGGCTACAGACAGCAGTGGAAGACTAATATTATCGAGAGTTTACGTACAAATCTTACCGCTAAATTAACCAGAAACCGAGACGATTCCACAGATTTTATCTTGAAGGCAGTTAAATTGTTAACCAACAGTGCAGAACCAGTCGATCTCCATCCTAGTCAGTACTCCACCCCGCAAATGGAAAATTTACTTCATTACCAGGTAGGACAAGAAAAAATCTTTGAACAGATTAAGATTCAAATTGCTCAAAACCTTAACTTGTCAGAAATTATCCAAACAGCAATCAATCGTAGTTGTGACTTTTTGGGTTCAGATCGGCTATTGGTCTATCAGTTGGGGGTGAATCTCAAATCTGGTCAGATGAACAACATCAAGCCAGTTAAAACCCTGGATACAATCACCTATGAGGCGCGAAGCAGCGAGGAAATTGCTTCGACTCTATATCTGCACGAGGAAGAAGGTTGCTGGGACAAGGCTTCGGGATGTAGAAAGAAATATCGACAAGGATTTGGCTTGGTGATTAATGATCTGACCGCGAGTTCTAACCTAGATCCTTGTCTTCAGTCTTTGATGGTTAAATTGCAGGTAAAAGCCAAAGTAGTAACACCGATTAACGTCAGAGGTAAACTATGGGGGTTGATTATTGCCCATCAATGTGAACCAAGGACTTGGGAACATCAGGATGTCCAGTTTTTGCGTCAGTTAGCAGAATATTTGGCGATCGCCATTTTTAATCATCAATCCTATCAACAGTTACAGCAACAAAAGAAACTGCTGGAAAAACAGGTAGAAACTCAGTCTCAACAGCTAAAGAATGCTCTTATTGCCGCTGAAGCAGCTAGCAAATCTAAACATGATTTTCTGGGTAGCATGAGTCATGAATTACGCACGCCCCTAACCTGTGTGATTGGTTTATCTAGTACTTTGTTGCAATGGTCATCTACAAAACAAAAGATGCACCTGTCTCCCGAAAAACAGCATGAATATCTGCATCTAATTCAACAAAGTGGTAAACATCTGCTGTCCTTGATTAATAACATTCTGGAGTTTTCCGATGTGGAATCGGGCAAGCATCTGCTAGAAATTCAACAAGTTTCCCTACCTGAAGTGGTCAAGCAGACTCTCCATTTATTACAGGATAGTGCTGAGGCGAAAAATATTGAGTTGAGATCTGAGGTTAAGATCGAGCCAGAGAAAAACAGTTTTTTTGCTGACGAAATTAGACTCAAGGAAATCCTCTTTCATATCCTCAGTAACGGCATTAAATTCACTCCCCAGGGAGGAAAGGTGACTCTTCGGGTATGGCGGGAACAGCATCAGGTGGTTTTTCAAATTGAGGATACGGGAATTGGGATTGCTGGTGATGAAATTCCACTCTTGTTTGAGAAGTTTAAGCAGATCGAAAACGTGCGCCAGCGAGTACATGGTGGTACAGGTTTAGGACTCGCTTTAACCAAAAAACTCGTAGAGTTACATGGTGGCACCATTGAAATAGAATCAGCTTTGGGCGAAGGCGCAATGTTCACGGTTTATCTGCCTGAAAAAGCGCCTCTTGCCAATGATTTACCCAATAATTTACGTAATCTAAACCCTGTAGCTTCTCTTCCCCATAGTGTCACAGGTTCCCAAACCATTGTGTTAATTACAGAGGATGAGGCTAGCGCGACTTTTATCTGTCAACTGTTAAACACTATTGATTATCAGGTGGTGTGGTTAACGGACTCCGCGATGGCAGTTAATCAAATTGAGCTACTTCAACCCAGGATTGTCATTTTCGATCAAGACTGTTCGATGATGGATGTGCAGCATATCGTTAAGGCGATCGCCAATGCTTCCCTTACTGACTACACTAGGGTATCACTACTTTGCGATCGCGTTGAACATGATGAGTGGCAAAAATTCACTAAATGTGGTGTAGATGAATATCTGCTTAAATCCATGAATCCGACTCAGATCATCAACAAAATTAACAAATTGAGCCAAAAAGAAGTTCATTACGAGCAACTCCACGATGGTTAATGGTGAGTTCGGAGTTACCTAGAGGTATATTAATTACTGAACGCGCGGATTTAGTATCAGCTATCAGATGAGGCTTTAAACCCAATAGCTGATATGGCTAGAAGCCTTGCTCAGTTACTGTTCTGCGGTGGCTGATTCTGCTTCAGGATTTTTATCTAACTTGGCAAGCTTTTCCTGTTCCCTTTTCTCCCGCTGCTTGCGACTAGCTTCTAGCACATCCTCAATCACTTTGAGTAACTGCTCCATTTTCTCCAGGCTACCGCGATAGATATCGAGGTCTTTCTTCATTTTCTCGCTGGATATCTGAAGATTTTCCGCAATTTTATCTACAGCCTCATTACATTTCTCCTGATTTTGGGCAACTTCGCGATCGCATTCTTCCAATAAAGTATAAATACCAATGGCAAATAGGCGACTGTA
>JBEANW010000263.1:0-7093 GCA_041165225.1 Cyanobacteriota bacterium
CGTAATGTTTCTGGTGTTCGGGATCTGGATTAGTACTGCGATGAGCAGGAATAAGATCATCAGTATTAATATCATCACCAAGCTTTAGGACTTTTGTCTTCATTTCAAGATTATTACTTCTTTATAACTACCCAAGAGGGTATTCTATCTCCTGGAAAACTGCCGTCATGTCATTGCCCCGATTAAATCTAGAATCAATAACTTCGCTAGAATTTTAAATGTAGCTATCTCTTCCTTCTAGTCATGAGTCAGTCCCAAATTAGTTTTGCCGAGATCCCAACCGAAATCCCCAACCTGGAGCAAGTCACGGCAGAGTATCAGGAAATTAACACCGCCCTAGACCAAGCTCAAACTAAATCAGACCAAAAACAGGCTCTACAACAGTGGGAGAATTTGCGTCGTCGTCTAGATACTTGGGGGGCGATGACTTCCCTCAATTTTAGTCAAGACACCACCAATGAAGATTACAAACAGGCACAGCAATATAGCGATGAACTAAGACCCAAATTAACTGCCCTCGAAGTTGCCATGAAACGTCGGCTGTTAAACAGTCCAAATCGGACGGAATTAGAATCGATCTTGGGTCAACAAGCTTTTAGCCTTTGGTCGGCAGACGTGACCACCTTTGAACCTGTAATCGAAGCAGATTTAGTCCAGGAATCTAAACTAGTTAATCAATACGTAGAGCTATTAGCCAGTGCTAGCCTAGAATTTAGGGGTGAAACCCTGAATCTTTCAGGAATTCGCCAATATACCGAAGATAGCGATCGCCAAACTCGATATCAGGCAGAACAAGTTCGCTGGCAGTTCTTTAGCCAACACCAAACCCAACTAGACAGCATCTACGATCAACTAGTTAAACTGCGTCACTCTATGGCTCAGAAATTAGGCTACGAAAATTACACTGGTCTAGGATATCAGCGAATGCAGCGGATTGACTACACTGAAGCGGATGTAGCCAGTTACCGTGATGAGGTGGTGGCAAAAGTTGTTCCCCTAGCACAAAAAATCATTGACCAAAAAGCAAAAAAACTTAACTTGGCAAAAGTTATGTACTGGGACGAGGCGGTATTCGACCTCCAAGGAAACCCTAAACCTCAAGGAGATCATGACTGGATGCTCGAACAGGCACAGGAAATGTTTGATAACCTCCACCCAGAATTAGGAAGTTTCTTTGCCATGATGGTTGCAGGGAATTTGATGGATCTTAAAACTCGTCCTGGTAAGGCTGGGGGAGGTTTTTGCACTAGCTTTCCCAGCGAGGGCGTACCCTATATCTTTGCCAATTTTAATCAGACGAAAGGGGATGTGGAAGTGTTCACCCACGAAATGGGTCATGCTTTTCAGGCATGGCAAAGCCGCAATCTACCTTTAATTGACTATCTCTGGCCGACTTTAGAATCCTGTGAAATTCATTCTATGAGTCTAGAGTTTCTCACTTGGTCGCAAATGGATAAGTTTTTTGGTGACGATGCCGACCGCTTTCGCGAAATTCACCTGGCACAATCAATTCTCTTTTTACCCTATGGTTGTGCGGTAGATCATTTTCAACATCTGGTTTATGCCAATCCTGAAGCAACTCCCCAAGAGAGAAATCAAATGTGGCAACAAATGGAAGCTCGTTATCTTCCCTGGAGGCAGTATGGCGATATGGAATATCCTGCACAGGGTGGTTTATGGCAGGAGAAACAACACATTTACTGCTCTCCTTTCTACTACATTGACTACACCCTAGCTCTTTGCTGTGCGATGCAGTTTTGGGTCAAGGCAGAATCGGATTTCGCAGGGGCGTTAACCGAATACATTGCTCTATGTCAGCTTGGGGGCAAAGCACCCTTTCAGAGCTTAACTAGTTCAGCTAATTTAGTTTCTCCCTTTAAATCTGGTTCTTTGGCAAATGTCGTTACCAAAGCTCAACAGTTTTTAGGCTTGTAGCGTATAAATTAGCCCTGGAATAGTTAAAGCTATGAGCTAGTTAATCCTCTAGCTAAACTTTCGTTTGGTCAGGCAATTTCTTTGTTTGTGATTTAACTGACTATCCATTACATCCCATTCCTGACGAGAAACTGGGGGATTTGGCCAAATCACCAGAGGATTGGCAGAAGTGTAGCAGAAAGTAATCGAGTAGCGATCTTGATTAGTAGGAGGTTGAGCGCGATGAAAAACACTACTAGTGTCACTGATAATCACGCTTCCTTGTTTCCCCAAGCAAGTAGTCCAGTCTACGGTGGAGACAGCCTCACTCATTTCGGCATCAGAAATATATCCCAGATTGTAGTAATTCAAGGCTTTAATTGCCTCTAAAGTTTTGTGACGCTCAATATATTGATAAGCACCATCCCCTGCTGCAACATCATTCAAATAAATAATTACTTTAATCACGCATCGATCTTCCCAATCTATATGCCATCGACGAACTCCTGTATATTGACCATTAGCTACACTCCGTCTCATAGCGAAGCCTTGATACAGTATGGGCAATTGGACGTAATTTTCAATGATATCCAGCAGCTTGGTTTCTAAAGCCCAAAATAAAAATTCAGGAAATTCCTTAAAATCTGCTTTTTCAGGGCTAATTTCACTTTTTTTTGCCTGATCTACCTGATCTAATTGAGGAGTTGCTCTCAGTTTATCTGCCAGAGAAAAAGCTCTAGTCATCATCTGCGCTGTAGTTGACAGATTTAATTCATCCAAGGGAATAATACAACTACCGTTACGGCGCATAGTATCTACTATTGATTCTCCCTGATTATCTAACAGAGGTAAAAATGGCACATGATAATCTACTGCTTTTTGATGAGCATGTTCCTTTATTGCCTGAAGCGGAGGTACTTTATAGATCTCTCTTCTGAGTTTATGAGGTATATTTTTTATTTTATTTAAAATCATATAATGAGCCAATTATTAATTATTATATTTATCTGGCTTACAGACATAAGTATCCCAAACTACGGTTAACTTTTAGATTAACAGCTATTGTTGGGTGCAAATTTTGATACCAGCTTGAACAAACTTAGAAAAGTTTTAATGGTTGCTAATCATTTTTATCTATAAATCCTCAACCACCCTAACTTTAAAATTTTCTACTAGACACTTCCAACTCCCATCTTTATCAAAATTTTATAGTCCCTTGATAATTCCTGCATGTACTGAGGTCAGACAAAAGCAAAGCATTAGTTTGCGCTGTGCTTAAAGATCTTGAGTAATTTTTACTTGACGATTATGAGAATGATCGATTAAAACCGTGATTGAATAGAACGTTTGTCGGTTAAAACCCTCAGTTCACTCCTCAAAAAACCAAGATCGCCGACTTTAAAAGTTTAGACGTAGCTAAAACAACATCATAGGTTGTGATCCTCCTGCACTTTTGTTTGACCAATTTTGATTGCGCCAAACTTTCTTTGATCGCTATTTCTTCTCTCACCAAGCTCCAACCAGTTTCCACCTCCAACTTGCTGAAATTCATGCGCTATCTCACACACTATCTTTCCTTGGCAGTTGCCTGTATTACCCTAGCTAGTCCTTTTGCCCTCTCTACTGCCAGTGCTGACACGACAATTGGTTTTGGCAATGGTTTAGATCCAATTGACGTTCCGCTGTCACCTCCTGCTAACAATTCTGGTATTTGCTCGAATAATATTACGGCGGCAATCAGTCAGATCATTGATCGTCCTGAGCTAAACCAAGGTAAATGGGCTATTCTGGTGCAGTCACTGGGGGGGACAAATATCTACAGTCTGAACCCTGATTCTTATATGGTTCCAGCTTCTAATATGAAGCTTTTGGTTACCGCAGCAGCTCTACAAGAATTCAATCCTGAAAATCAAATTCATTCCACATCAATTGGCGATTGGATTAAGGTCATGAACCTCAACAGTGACAATGCCTATGCCAATGTTTTACTGAGCTACTTGGGCGGTTCTCAATCCGTTGAACAAGCTCTCACTGGCTTGGGTGTTGATGCCAATGGCTATCGGCTGAGAGATGGCTCTGGTCTGTCCCACAACAATTTGGCTACTCCCCGAACTCTGGTTTCGATCCTCAAAGCGATGCATGATGGGCGAGGACATGAGGTTTTTCTTGCTTCTCTTCCTGTAGCAGGGATTAGTGGCACCCTCAAAAATCGTTTACAACAGACTGCCACTCAAGGATCTGTCAGGGCTAAAACAGGTACTCTTCGGGGTGTTAGGGCTTTATCTGGCTATCTAGATCATCCTGAATATGGAACTTTAGTCTTCAGTATTATTACCAATCAACCCATCAACCAATCCAGCGCCCCTGTGGTTCAAGGGATTGATGACATTGTTGTGGAGCTAAGTAAATTAACTAGTTGTCCATAAATTTGCAATCGCCAATAACCACTTGATTAAGTAATATTACAATATTGCCGTCATAACAGCATGATGTCTTGACAGAAATATAAAGGGTAGGTAAATTGATTTATATACCCGGGTAATTATTAAACTTAAGTGATATGCAAAGTAAGCAAAAAATAACCTTATATATACCTCCAGAACTGCATCGTCAGTTGAAGATTAAAGCCGCGGTAGATCTAGAATCAATGTCGGCATTAGTCGAGCAAGCGATCGCTTTTTATATGCAGTTTCCTGAAAAGGTGGATGAAATCAGATCCTCCCCTCAAACTCATCAGATTCATATCTGTCCTGATTGTGATTCACCGATGGTCATGCGGGGTGGTGCAATGGTTTCTCTGAGTAGCCGAGCGATTACGGTGGAAGAAAGTATTCCTTTAGAGGTGGCAAATCAAGAGACGAGTTCGGAGAAACCTAACGAAGAGGAATTAGTTTCCTGCCTGTAGATTAAAGCAGGCTGAAAGCAGGTAAAAACTTTAGCGAGCAGGGGATCTAGTGGGGTCGATATCATGAAAGAAGAACTGAATATTCTAGTCCAGGCTCAGTATCCGTTAATTTATCTGATCACGCCAGAAGAGGAACGAGCAGAGCAAGCGATCGCTAAAATTGCCAGAGAAAATGCCGAATACAAGCAAATGTTTGTTTGGACTGTGACCAGGGGGATGGTTGAATATGGTCAACCTCGTCAGGGAAATCAGCACAACACGGTGTCCCCCGAAGCAGCGATCGAGTGGACTATTCGCCAGAAAGAAGATGGGATCTACATCTTCAAAGATCTTCACCCTTTTATTGATGGGCCAGTAATCACAAGATGGTTGCGGGATGCGATCGCGTCTTTTAAGGGTACTGACAAAGTAATAATCTTGATGTCTCCCCTCCAGACTCTACCAATTGAGCTAGAGAAAGAAGTTGTGGTTTTAGATTATCCTTTACCTAATTTGAGCGAACTGAATCAGGTTCTTTCAGAACAGTTGGCGAAGAATCGAGGAAGTCGTCTAGATACCGAAACTAGAGAAAAGCTGCTTAAGGCAGCCTTGGGTTTAACCAAAGATGAGGCGGAAAAAGTCTACCGTAAGGCACAGGTTAAAGCGGGCAAACTGACGGAGAGTGAAGTGGAAATCGTCCTCTCTGAGAAAAAACAGTTGATCCGTCGCAATGGAATCTTGGAGTACATCGAAGAAGATGAAACTCTGAACTCTGTTGGTGGATTAGAAGAATTAAAAGGTTGGCTCAAACAGCGTTCTAATGCTTTTACTGAAAGAGCCAGAGAATATGGATTACCTCAACCAAAAGGGATGCTCATTCTGGGAGTTCCTGGCTGTGGAAAATCTTTGATTGCCAAAACCACCTCCCGCCTTTGGGGGCTACCTCTACTCCGTTTGGATATGGGTCGGGTTTATGATGGTTCTACGGTTGGGCGCTCAGAAGCCAATTTACGTAGTGCCTTGAAAACTGCTGAATCTATTTCTCCCGTAATTCTGTTTATCGATGAACTAGACAAGGCTTTTGCTGGAGGCGGTGGTTCTGGAGATTCTGATGGTGGAACATCGGGTCGCATCTTTGGTTCTTTCTTGACTTGGATGCAGGAGAAAAAATCCCCTGTATTTGTGATGGCAACGGCGAATAGAGTCGAAAAATTACCAGGAGAGTTTCTCCGTAAAGGCAGATTTGACGAAATATTCTTTGTGGACTTACCCAGTTCCGCCGAGAGACAAGATATTTTTAGGATTCATTTGGGCAAGAGACGTTCTGAAATCAATCGCTTCGATTTAGAACAGCTAACCAAAGTTTCCGATGGTTTTTCTGGGGCAGAGATTGAGCAGGCGATCATCGCGGCAATGTATGACGCTTTTGCTCAAGACAGGGAGTTTACGCAGCTAGACATAATTGCT
Organism: Cyanobacteriota bacterium; assembly: GCA_041165225.1. GTDB lineage: Bacteria > Cyanobacteriota > Cyanobacteriia > Cyanobacteriales > Xenococcaceae > Waterburya. The sequence goes on from JBEANW010000263.1 coordinate 6,266, forward strand.
GCGATTAAAGCGACCTTACCTCTGTCTCGGACAATGACTGAGCAGGTTACAGCCCTAAGAGATTGGGCTGGGCAAAGGGCCAGACCCGCATCAGCCTCCGTTGCTGAATACCAGCGACTGGAGTTTTAACAGGCTTTCTTCTGTGATTCCTGGAGAGTTGCAGAAGCAGAGGCTAGCGATCGCTAGCAGTTTTCGGTAAAATAATTCGTCAGTATAGACGATTATTAATTTTAAAGTTGTTGTTTACATATCTTCTACTGGAGGAAATCAAATGTCTCACTTTAGCACTCTACGTACCAAAATCAGCGATTCCGCAATTCTCGTAAATTCCCTACGGGATCTTGGTGTTAATGTTCAAACTAACGCTGATGTTCGCGGTTACAACGGTCAAAGACTGCGTGCTGATATCGTTGCGACCCTAGAAGGCGAATACGATCTAGGTTGGTCAGAGAACAGCGATGGTACATTCGACCTGATTGCTGACCTTTGGGGTGTTGCTAAAAAGCACAACCAAACTGAGCTAATCAACTCAATCAACCAAAAATACGCTGTTAACAAAACTTTGGCTGACGTTAAACAACGTGGTTTACAGAATGCCAACGTCAAACTAGTTCTTCAGTAACAAGAATTATATTTTAAGTTAAAGCGCGTTCCCAAGATTGGGGTTGATATAACGATAGTTGTGTCAACCCTTTTTCATGTCTATAACGAAGAATTAAGATCACCATTAGATAAAAAGCTGATTAATCAGTCCCGAAACGATAGTCAGAACAATTGAGCCAAAGACAGCAGGAAAAAATCCTGCTACAGTTAGACCTGGGGTAAGAT
>JBEANW010000264.1:0-3209 GCA_041165225.1 Cyanobacteriota bacterium
TAGTACGAGCTGTCAATAAATATATTGACGATAGCGCCCCTTGGACGCTGTTTAAACAGGAGCAGCACACCAAAGTCGAGCAAATTTTATATGCAGTTTTAGAATCTATTCGTCTATCGGCTTATCTTCTATCTCCTGTAATACCTACTACCAGCGGAAAAATATATCAGCAGTTGGGGTTTGACTGGGATTTTAATCAAAACCTAGAGATGAACCCAGTAGCAGATTTTCCGACTCATTCAAAATGGGGTGAACTAAACATCAGCAAAGCTTTGGGGCAAGCTAGTCCTGTTTTTTTAAAACTAGAATTACCATCAGAAGATTAAATAATGGCAAGTAATTCAACTAAGTATATTTTTTTACTGATATAACTAAGTCATAAAAATCAGGGCGCTTGGATGTTTTAATAGAGAGTGAGTATAAATACCCAATTTCGATCTGGTTATCTATTAGCTGCATCGTCAATAAAATTAAAATAATAGCTTGTACTTCTTTGATAGTAAACGTTACATCGCCTTTAAATAAAAGAACCTGGGTTAAAAAGGGACTAATCCACCCAAATAGAATATTTTTTTCATAAAAAACGAGGCTTAACATAATGCTAGACAATTTCGGAAGCGATCCTATCTTTACACCAGAACAAATTTTAGAAAACAGAGGACGAGTAGCGATTTTCATTGACGGATCTAATCTATTCTATGCAGCACTTCAGTTAGGAATTGAAATTGACTACAGTAAGCTCCTGTATCGCCTAACTGGTGGCTCAAAACTGTTAAGGTCATTTTTCTATACTGGAGTAGATCGTACCAATGAAAAACAACAGGGATTTTTACTCTGGATGCGTCGCAATGGCTATCGCGTGATTGCCAAGGATCTGGTTCAGTTACCCGACGGTTCCAAAAAAGCCAATTTAGACGTAGAGATTGCCGTAGATATGATGGCTCTTGTTGCTTCCTATGACACAGCAGTATTGGTAAGTGGCGATGGCGATCTGGCTTATGCAGTGGATGCAGTGAGCTACCGAGGAGCAAGAGTAGAGGTTGTTAGTTTGCGTTCTATGACTAGCGATAGTCTAATTAATGTGGCAGATCGTTATGTAGATCTAGACCAGATTAAAGGGGATATTCAGAAAAATAGTAAGCATAGCGATCCTTATCGTAGCTTCTCTGGTTTTGGTATCTTGGATGATTAACTGATGTTACGCACTCATTGATTTGTGAAGATTGGGAAAAGGTCAAGGGGAAAAGGGAAAAGGTTTGAGTGTTCTGTATTTAATTTCCATGAATTGAAGGAGGGTTCTGAGCTGAAAGCTCTGAGCCTTGTTTTTTTGCCATTACTGTTTCTGAGACTAAATCTGTTATTTATAAGGTAGAGAGTATAGAGTAGATTTACAGATTCTTCCTGCTAATTATTCCTTGAATATACCAAAAGTAATCCACCATCAGCCCAATATTTTACTTTTAATACTCTTGATGAATATTGCTGTGATTACTGCTGGCTGTCAGTCATCGCAGCCTGATGTTGATCAAGCCTCCTCAGCTAGTCGTCTCGATACGGAATTGGTTTTAAACAATGCTGTCCTAGAGCAATCAAACAAACAAACCAATACTGTCTGGAAGATCAAAGCAGATAACATTGTTTATAGTGAAGACAAGCAAATTGCTACTTTGGATAAAGTAGTGGGGAACTTGGTGCAAAATGGGACTGTCATTCTGAAAATCAGCGCTGAATCAGGGAAAATTAAAGATCAGGGCAATTTAATTTTATTGAACGACCAAGTAATTGCTAGTGATCCCCGTAATAACAGTGTGATTAGTAGTGAAGCAGTGGAATGGCGACCTAGAGAAAACTTATTGCTGATTAAAGCCAAATTAACTGGTACTCATCCTAATTTAAAAGTTGTTGCCGACTCAGGAAAATATTTTACCGATATTGAAAAGTTAGCAATACAGGATGATGTAATCGTTACGACTCAACAACCTGCCTTACAATTAACCAGCGATCGCCTGGAATGGAACATCCCCCAAGAGCAAATTATTAGCCCTGGTTCAATTGAACTAGTTAGCTATGACAAAAATCAGACCATTCTTGATAAACTAGTTAGCGATCGCGCTGAGTTAAATTTGACCCAGCATCAGGCAATCTTAACCAAAAATATTGAGTTAATCACTTCAGATCCCCAGTTACAAGTGGCAACGGATTTTCTAACCTGGAATTACCAAGATCGCCTGGGCAAAACCGATCGCCCAATTCAAATTGTAGACCGCGATCGCCGTATTAGCCTGACGGGAAACAAAGGTGAAATCAATCTTCAGCAACAGCTAGCCACATTAGAGAATGGGGTACAGGGAATCAATCAAGCAGAAGCATCAGAACTATATGCCCGTCAGATAACCTGGCAACTGGATACCGAAGAAGTAGAAGCAATGGGTAGTGTAATCTATGAACAAGCCAAACCGAAAGCTCGTTTGACAGGAGAAAAAGCGATCGGCACTTTAGGCAATAACAACATTACCGTTACTAGTAATGGAAAACAACCAGTGACTTCTGTGATTGATAATTAAACCGCGTCTAGTTTGAAAACTTATGATCGAGCAACCTCAAATATCTGCTTTTGACCGTGAAATGATGCAAAAGTGTTTGCAGCTAGCCCAGAGTGCAGCAGGAAAAACATCTCCCAACCCTCTAGTAGGTTCGGTGGTAGTTAAAGACGGCGTAGTTATTGGTTCTGGTTTTCATCCTGGTTTCGGACAACCCCATGCAGAAGTATTTGCCTTACGAGATGCGGAAGAGCAAGCTAAGGGTGCAACGGTATACGTCAACTTAGAACCCTGTAATCATTACGGGAAAACACCCCCGTGTTCAGAAGCATTAATTGAAGCCCAGGTAGCCAGGGTAGTTACGGGCATGATCGACCCCGATCCTCGCGTTGCTGGGGGAGGGATTCAAAAGTTACGGGAGGCGGGAATAGAGGTAATAGTGGGAGTAGAAGAAGCTGCTTGTCGTCAGTTAAATGAAGCTTTTGTTCATCGCATACTGCACCAGCAACCCTTTGGTATTCTCAAATACGCCATGACTCTAGATGGTAAAATAGCCACAAATACTGGACATAGTGCTTGGGTGACGAGTAAAGCTGCCCGTCATTTAGTGCATCAGCTAAGAAGTACCTGTGATGCTGTAATTATTGGAGGCAATACCGTCCGTCAAGA
>JBEANW010000265.1:0-8720 GCA_041165225.1 Cyanobacteriota bacterium
ACTCGATGATGAATTCCTCCAGGCTCTAATCCTGCTACCTGAGTTGCTCCCACATCAAAGGTAAAACCACGACGTTTAAACGTCGAAGCACATCCCCCTGGCACAACTGCCTGATCAAAGATTGTCACTTGATAACCCCGTTTGGCTAACAAGGCTCCCGCCGTTAAACCACCGATACCAGCACCAACCACGATGACACGGGATTTTGGTTTACCTTCTGAAGCGATCGCCGAAGGTGACAGGATTTCATTGGTCATGGAATTAAATTTGGTAATTTTTAGTTAGAAATTTTAGAAACTTCAGAAATTTTATATTTCTTAATATTTAATTCTATTCTAGGGATAAAAGCGAGCTAATTATAGTCATTCCAAATAAGAACCAGGTGATCTTTGAAAAAAGTAGTAGGTAGTAGGTAGTGGGTAGTAAGCAATGTTTAACCCGCTCATCAATACAAAGCTACCATCAGGAAATTAATTGGAATGACTATATATTTTCGAGGAGGCAACAAAAAAGACGCTTACTAAAAGCGCCTAAAGGTTAGTATTGAATTTAGTAAAAGCTTATGAAGAAGGAGAGCTTCGGCCACTGCCTTCCGCAGCCTCTTTAAATTAGCTAGAAGCTAGTGGCTAGTAGCTAGTAGCTAGGGCGAAGCCCTTTACTGTAAAACTCCTGCCAAAAGGTCTTTAATACCGTCTCCACCCTTATTTTGAGTGAAAGACAAGATGATCGGAATAAACTTAGTTGCCATGCCAGGATTTAGACCTAATTGACTAAAGCCAGCGGCTAAAGCAGCCATGTTAGCCAACTGTCCGCCACCGCCACCTTCGCTGCCACCGCCGAGCATGCTAGCCAAGCCACCAATCGCTCCAGCAATACCTTCTCCCCCCGAAGGAGCTTCGCCAATGAGATTGCCAATCGCAGGAATAGCGGACGCTACTTGAGCAAAATCTCCTTCTCCTAGCTGTTCTTGTACCATTTTGAAAATAAGTCCAGCACCACCTTTTGCTTGGCTTTCATCAACTCCTAGACCTTGGGTTAACTGTTGAATTAATTCCATATTTTACTTACCAAAACTCTTACCCATCCATCATGCCAAACAACCTAGGCAGATTTAAAGAAAGAAATGCTTAAATAAAGATCCGGCGGTTCTCAGTTTGCTAAGGTAAATTGCGCTGTTGCCTTTTGCCTCCAAAAGAGTAACTTTGTCCTTGACTGATGCCTAAACCGCTAGAATAATACTCAAAACATTTTGATCAATCAAGTAAATTGTGTTAGAAATTCATAACCACTAGATAAAGTTTTGATTAAGTTTGACGAGTTCAGGCTGGTCTTATCAAAAAATTTTCATCTATCTGGTTACATTAACTCTGTACTCAGGAGCAAACTGTATCATTTGCTTCAGTAAACTATTTCAATTTAAGTTTTCTTTGGGAGAAAAATATGAAAGTTAAATATTTAGGAACTTTATTTGCTGCTTCTGTCTTGACTTTAGGTTTAGTCACTTCTTGTGCTACCCCCGAAGGCGGTAACACTGAAACTGGCGGAGAAGCGACTGAAACAGCCCCTTGTGCTGGTGCAGCCCCCTGTGCTGGTGGTGCTGCTCCTTGTGCAGCCCCCTGTGCTGGTGCTGGCAAATAAGCATCAGTTAGCCAATTATTAATTATAGATTTGGGGAGTTAAGGCAATATTTTGCTCACCTCCCTTTTTTTTGGGCAATTTTTTGGGCGATCGCCCCCATTCGGATGACAGTAATAGAGATTATTCGATGGTACTTCAAACAATAAATTATAAAAACAACTATTCCGTTTCTTAGAACTCCTAAAAAATCCGTAGTTAGGAACAATAAGATTGATTTTGCCAAAAAGACTTGGTAATTTTCAAGATTATGATATGATTTGCAAAATATGATTAATTAACTAATAATTAGCTACGAATATTGAAGAAGACATTGGCTTGATATCTAACTTCCTCTCTGCTTTCATGCACTAGAGGTTTTGTCACTTATGACCATATATATAATTAATAAGTATCTAACATGAATGGAATAGTCAAGCCATTAATTTTCAGTCCCGTTAGACATGTATATAAATTATTAACTGAACCCAACTATTTAAACTATCACAAATTATATTCCCAGCTCAATCGCTATGAAAGATATCAAGAATGCAAAGTAAAACTTAAACAATGGGAATTCTTGATTCCTGATGCAGCTTCTTTTTTATCAGCATATAAAGAAATTTTTCTGGAGCAAATATATAAATTCAAAGCTGACAATACTCAACCTAAAATACTAGATCTAGGCGCAAATATTGGTCTGAGCGTTATCTTCTTTAAAGAGCTATATCCAGGGGCAAAAGTCGTCGCCCTAGAAGCAGACCCCAAAATATTTAGTTATTTGCAAGGTAATATTCACAGTAACAACTACTCCCAAGTTGAACTGATTAATAAAGCAGTTTGGTATGAAAATTCCCTGCTAAATTTTGTTTCTGAAGGAGCAGACAGTGGTCAGATCGGCTCTACTAGTCACAAGCAAGATGCAGTGGAAGTAGAAGCCGTTGACATTGCTGAATTGTTATCAACTCAGCTGTTTGACTTTATTAAGATGGACATTGAAGGAGCCGAAGATTTAGTGCTTCCTCGATGCCAAGGTTTGCTAGATTCGGTTCAACACATGTTCATTGAATATCATTCTAAAGTTGGACACAAACAAAACTTGAACGAGATTCTGAACCTCTTGTCCCAAGAAGGATTTCGAGTATATATGGAAAATCCTTTTGAAAGACCGACTCCCTTTCTTGGTTTAGATTCCTATGCGGGATTTGATTTCCAACTCAATATTTATGCTTGGAAAGATTAGCTAATTCACATCGGACATTGAATGATTAATTTTTCTCGGCTTTGGGTTTAACAGTCTGACTAAGACTCTGACTAAGCTGCCAGGCGATCGCATTTAACACCAAATTGCCGTTACCCGAACAGGATTCTTGAAACTCTTCTTGCTCTGCCACAATGGAACCCAGTCTTTCGATTGTTTTGCCATATTTTTTGTCTTTGGCTAATTCCTTTTCTTCCGTGGTTAAAGGACGCGATCGCTCTAGGACAACCTTAATAATTGGGATGTACTGCTCTACCTGTTCTGATGCTTCTTGAACCTCAAGCTGTAACTTAGTTAATTGGATAATTTCTTTCGCCCCCTGAACAATGGGCAATAATTCCTGACTATCTGACACGGTTTTGCTGGCTGTTACTGAAGGACTATCGGTTGGCACATAGAAAATATGGTCTGGAGTTAAACCATCAGGGAAACTATTCTGATCGATCTCCTCTTTCTCCCACATCTCCTGCACAATATCTAGGGCTTTGGCGCGATTTTTTTGAGTATCTCCTGTTCCTGATACTTCAATTAAAATACCTTCTTGTTCTGCTGCGGGCTTAGAAAGATCGCTAACTGCCACAAAATGAGAAACTACTGAGGTTTTTGCCATCTTAAGTAAAAATCCGAAAATTTTATTGTACTACTTTTCTGTAGGGGCTACAGATTGACTCATCAACCGCAAGCTGGATAAAAGACTCATGGTTACATTTTCCAATTACTGTCTGAATTTATAGCATTACCAAAATCTTAAAAGATGATGTAGCATTACTGGTGAGATTTTGGGGATAAAACATGGTGAAGCAAAAAGTCGGTTTATTATTCGGTGGTTGTTCAGGAGAACATGAAGTATCCATTACTTCCGCCAGAGCGATCGCCTCGGCATTAGAACAAGGGGATAATAAAAGTAAATACGATATTCTACCTGTTTATATCGATAAAACTGGTACTTGGCAACCCAGCAACCTTGCTCAACAGGTATTGACTTCTGGTAAACCTTTGCTCCTGAATCAAGGCACTGCTACGGAAGAAACCAGTAGCCAGTTAGCAACAACAGGCTTTTCTTCCCTGGCTCCTGTTGGACAAAGCAGCTATTCAGAGATTGATGTCTGGTTTCCCATCTTGCATGGCCCCAATGGAGAAGATGGCACGGTACAGGGTTTACTCAGTCTGATGAACGTTCCTTTCGTTGGTTCGGGGGTACTAGGTTCAGCGTTGGGAATGGATAAGATCGCCATGAAAATGGCCTTTAGTCAAGCAGGATTACCCCAGGTAGATTATGTCGCCGTCAATCGATCCCAGATCTATTCCAATCCTTGTGTGTTCCCCAAACTGTGTGATGATATCGAAGCCAAGTTAGGCTATCCCTGTTTTGTTAAACCTGCTAACCTTGGTTCCTCCGTAGGTATTGCCAAAGTGCGATCGCGCCGAGAATTAGAAGTGGCTTTAGACAATGCTGCTAGTTATGATCGCCGTATTGTCGTCGAAGCAGGAGTCAACGCCAGAGAAGTTGAATGTGCCGTATTAGGTAACGATCATCCCCGGGTTTCCGTGGTGGGAGAAATTACCTTTGATAGCGATTTCTACGATTATGAGACTAAATATACCGAGGGCGCTGCTCAAATGCATATTCCCGCTAATCTCCCGTCAGAAATTGGCGATCGCATTCAGGAAATGGCGCTTCAAGCATTCATGGCGGTGGATGCTGCGGGGTTGTCTCGTGTTGATTTCTTTTATGTCGAAGCCACAGGAGAAGTCTTCATCAACGAAATTAATACCCTACCAGGCTTTACTTCCACCAGTATGTATCCTCAGTTGTGGAGCCATAGCGGAGTTCCTTTCCCCGAACTCATCGATAACCTGATTAATCTGGCTCTGGAACGTTACCGCGAAGCAAAATCCAGTTAAATCACAGGTTTAAACAAGGCGAATCTAGGTTAGGCTGAAACTTGTGACGGGGCTTGTACGCCCCTTGACATTTTGTAAGCAATTATTGAGGAGATTATGGAACGCACTTTTATTATGATCAAGCCTGATGGCGTACAGCGTCATCTTACAGGAGATATAATTCATCGCTTTGAATCCAAAGGATTTACGATGGTAGGGATGAAAATGATGCAGGTTTCCCGTGAACTAGCGGAAAAACACTACGATGTTCACAAAGCAAGACCTTTTTTCAAAGGTTTAGTTGACTTTATTATCTCCGCTCCCGTAATTGCGATGGTGTGGGAAGGGGAAGACGTAATTGCTGCTGCTAGAAATATTATTGGTGCTACGAATCCTGTATCGGCTGCCCCTGGCTCAATTCGTGGGGATCTGGGAGTCAGTATCGGACGTAACTTGATTCATGGCTCTGATGCCCCAGAAACAGCTACCGCAGAAGTTGCCCTCTGGTTCAAGGAATCAGAATTAGTAGATTGGGAACCCGTGAGAAAATCTTGGCTCTACGAATAAAGGGGCGAAGCCCCAGCTATAAGCTATAAGCTGTAAGCTATAAGCTATAAGCCAGAAGAATTAGAAGTAGAGGATTGAGCAAAATAATCATAATCAATTAGAATCTCAATCCTCGCCCCTAAATTTTTACCATAACTCCGAATTCCGAACTCCAAACTCCGAACTCCGAACTCCCAATCAAGCTCCCATCCCTGAATATTGTTTTAATCCTTTACGCCACAGCCAGCGATTCACAATCAGAAAAGCGATCGCCCAACCGAGCATAATTAGCACACTTTTACCAAACTCTACGGGTAATCCCATCAGCAACACCGCAGGGAAATGCATCATGTAGGGAAAGGGAGTCCATTCTACAACCTGTCGCACGTTAGCAGGAAAGACTTCCAGCGGGGCGATTGTGCCTGAAAGAAAGATATAAAATAGAAACCAGAATTGCTGGATGGCACTAGCTCTTTCCGTCCAAAAAGCCAGCATAGCAAAAGTGTATTGAATCACAAACGCTAAGGTGAAAGATAGGGCGATCGCAATTATGCCTAACAACAGATTAGATACTTTGGGAACCCAAGCAGCATCAGGATAGAGAACAAAGAATAACCCGCAGAATAAAGCAATTAAGGGAACACGGGTCATTTTTTCCGCTAAGTGCCTGATAACATGATGCCAGACAGGATCGATGGGTTGCAGTAGACGTAAGGATAGTTGTCCCTCCAGTACTTCCCGCTCAAATTCCCAAATCACCCAAACAGCAGTAAGTTGGCGGACGATAAAGACACTAAAAAAATAGCGAGCAAATTCTTGAGGGGTAAAGTCAAAATTACCTTTGCTGGATGCTTGAATCCACACTCCCATCAAAATAATTGGCAATGAATTAGATAATGCCCAGAGAAATATCTCGGCTCGATACTCCAGCATATAAGCATAGTGAGTTAACAGTAGGGTTCTGGCTTGTCTAAGATTTAACATTTTTGATTTTGTTCCGAGCAGCAAAATATATTTGAAGAGCGATCGCCATTATTTGACATGTTATTTAGGCTTTGATTCAATTGAAGTAGTTTTAGCTAGATAAACGGGCGAAAAGAGGAAAATTGTGCAAAAAATAATTAATTTGTTCTTACTATTATTGTTGACCACAGTTGGTAGTTATTTGGTTACACAACATCCAGTTTATTCTCAAACCGAACCAAATATAGAGCGACAAGTAGATTTTCAGCAGCACTTTAAAAGCCTCGACGTTAATGGTTCGATTATTATTTACGATCTAAATCAAGATCTTATTTATCAACATAATCCCGATCGCAATGAGACTCCTGTTCTTCCGGGTTCAACCTATAAAATTCCTAATTCTTTAATTTCTTTAGAGACAGGAGTAATCAGAAATGATGTTGATGTCCTAACTTGGGATGGTATTGAGAGAGGTTTGACTGATTTGCCCATTGACGAATGGAATCAAGATTTGAACATGCGTCTGGCTTTCAAATATTCGGCTGTTTGGTTTTATCAAGTCTTGGCGCGTAAAATTGGTCATCAAAGGATGCAGAATTTTGTGACTAAAATCCAATACGGCAATCAAATTATCGGTGCCAAGGAAAACATTGATAATTTTTGGTTGGAGGGAGAGCTAAGGATTACCCCGCGACAGCAAATTGATTTTCTCCGCCGTCTTCAGCAAAATGACCTGCCTTTTGCACAAAAAAATATTGATCTGGTTAAAGATATTGCGATCGCCGAACAATCCTCTACTTATGTATTACGGGCTAAAACAGGATGGGTTACTTCGATCACGCCGCCAATAGGTTGGTATGTGGGTTATTTAGAACAAAATAATAATGTTTATTTCTTTGCGACAAACATTGATATTGTTACCGAAAAAGATTCAGCAGCGAGGTTAGATTTGACTAAATTGTGCCTACGAGATTTGGGGTTGCTTTAACAAGATATCAGGCAAAATTTCTTATTTTCTTTTTGAACTATTCACTAAAAATTGTTCTACCTAAACGAATTTTAGTAGCTCCTGCTTGAATAGCTAATTTATAATCTCCAGACATGCCCATCGATAACTCTGTCATGGGCAGATTTCCGTAGTTTTTTTGTCTGATGATGGTCGATAAATCAGCCACTTGGACAAATGCCTTGAGTATTTCCGTCGAGGATAAACCCCAGGGCAGAATTGTCATCAAACCCTGAATATTCAAATTCTCAAATTGATTTAGCTGTTCGAGATCTTGTAATAAATTGTTCACTTCCCAACCATATTTATCAGGATCTGGTAAAACTTTGACCTGAAGGAAAACTTGCGGTGTTAGATTGAGTTCCGCTGCCAATCTATTCATTCTCTGGGCCAAAGCTAGACTATCTACAGAATGAATCCAAGCAAAGTGTTCAATAATCTTCCTGGCTTTATTTTTCTGAATATGTCCGATAAAATGCCAAGCAACATCAGTTAGATCTTGCAACTGCTCTTGTTTTGCCAGAGCTTCCCCCAGACGATTTTCACCAAAATTCCTGATGCCTGCTTCATAAGCCTCCCGCATCCCATCAGTCCCAATTTGTTTGGTAATTGCTACCAACTCAACATTGGAGGGAATTTCTTGCCTAATTGATGCAATTTTCTGCGAAATATAGCCTGTCATGGGGTTAATCTTGAGACTTAAAATGAGCAAACTACAGAAAAGTACGTTGATAAACAGCCTGTAGTTGCTGGTGTTTTTCTGTTTCTCGATCCAATAATAGTCTGCGTAATAAACTTTCGATCAGAAGACGAGCATCGGTTCTGCTAATCGGCTCAAAAGAAAAAGCATCGCTACTAACAGTGACGATGAAAAATAAGCGTTGAGCATACAGGGTAGTAAATAATTCTTGATTATCTTTTAACAGACAAATTCTGTAGAGCAGTCCAAAGGTAGGATGATTTAGATAAACTTCACGAGGTTGATTATTCACTCTTTAATTCAATTGGTTTTTGCTATAGGCTCAAGACATTCTAAAGATTATACTATCCGCCCTTCACCAAAGGGGAAAAGGGAAAGGGGAAAGGCAGTACCTCATGGTTCTGAGAATTGCTATGTTCGCAAATACTGCATAAATAGAGCATAAATTGAATAATTCCTCGTCATAATTCCCTCAAGTACTTAAAATGTAGCTCTGGACTATAATCAATAATTACTTTGCTAGTTATCTAGATTCAAAAAACTATATATAGGGTAATTTGAGCTAAAAGTCCAAAATAAAACACTATATGCAGTAATATTTAGTAAGACTTAAGCTATAGTAAACAAAGCGAACTTCAATTTGGCTACTTCATAAGCTTTCTTGATCGGGAAAGTCCTGGGTAAAGACCTGAAATCTAAGGTACCGTTCGCATATAATACTCAATTTTTAGCCTCTTTTAGCTTCA
>JBEANW010000266.1:0-6676 GCA_041165225.1 Cyanobacteriota bacterium
TTGCAGCGGGATTACGGTCAAAAAATCTGTATTTGGGTCACCGCGATCGCCTATGCCTTAGCCCATTTTCTCAAGCCGATGGAGGAGATTATACGCACGGCGGTAACGTTTCCTGCGCTAGTTCTATTGGGAATTGCTTTGGTGTTGGCGAAATATAAATATGGCGATCGCCTGGGCATTTCCATTGGCATTCATGGCGGATTAGTCTGGGGCTACTATATCGTTAATGTTGGTCAGTTGATTAAGTACAATAGCCTTATACCTGATTGGGTTACAGGGATCGATGGTAATCCCATTGCAGGGGTAATGGGCTTAATATTTCTGTCGGGTCTAACTTTGAAGATTATGTTCTCAAATAGATAGTACTTAACTTGTCGCTATTACTCCGAACTCGACGCGGAGCGAAGCGGAGCTAACCCTTTTGGGCGAACTCCGAACTCCGAACTCCTAATTCCGAACTCCTAACTGTCTTGCCAGCTAGCCACTAAATAGTCGCGGATCTCAAAAAAATCATGCCACTGGATATAGGACTTATTTTCAAGATCCAGATAATGCTGAAGGCGATCGCGAGCAAATACCACATCCGCAGCGAGGGACATGTTAATATCTGTTACAGAATCGCCGATGGCGATTTTTTCTTGAGCCGAATACTTATTCATGGCGATCGCCTTAGCTACAAACTCCGTATCGCTAGAAATTGAAGAATAAGGCTGCAAAAAATCGCCTGTTGTATCAACTTCCCCTGCATAAATAGCCGTAACACTATTTAGTAAGCCCTGGTGTTCTAATACTGCCTTGACCATTCCTATTAACCCCCCTGAAATGATCACAAAAGGAATTGTGGCATTATTAAGAAATTCTATAAAATCTTTGAGTCCTGGACGTACTGGTTGCTCTGTCATAAACTCAATCATGGCAGGATAATCGCGAGCAGGAATTGAGCCTAAAGTCTTGCCTATTCCAGCTTTAAGAGTTATCTCTCGACGATAAATTGCTGGTAAAATTTGGGCTGCTGTTTCAGGAGCAAATTTTTCTAGCACAGTGACAAAAGTATCTTTGGTCGTAATTGTGCCATCAAAGTCGCAGAAAACAACTCTTGAAGAATTCATTATTATTAATAGAATGATGAGATAAGGCTAGTTTACTATTGCTTTGAAAACATGCTTCAAAAACGCGACTCAAAAATCGAGTCATTGATCAAAAAGCTACCACCCTAAGAGCAGGATAATCTGTGACCAGAAAACGCTATGATCGACTCAGAACTTACTCATTGACGATTAATAACTAATATATATTATGGGAGAATCAAAGCGCCGTAAATCAGCATTAGGAGCGGAATATAGTCATGACAGAATATTTCCCTGGCTGCCTATTACTAAAGCCCAAGCAGAGAAGTTTATTCAGATAACCAGTAAGGGAGCTTGGATTGGAATCGGGATCATGATTGCTGTTTGGGTTACTGTCAGGTTTATTGGCCCAGCATTCGGTTTCTGGGAAGTGTATTAAAAACATCGTCTACCACAGCAGAAAAATTTAAAATAGGTATTATAGAGCAGGTTAAGAGATGAGCGAACGAAATCCCTACGAACAACTTGGGGTCACAGAGAATTCTTCCTTTGAAGAAATACAGGCTGCCAAAAAGAGACTTGATGAGCAACACGGTCACGATCATGCCGTGCTAGAAGAGGTGGAAATCGCTTACGATTCGATCATTATGGATCGCTTGCGATTGCGTCAAGAAGGTAAGATCAAAGTCCCCGAAAAAATTCGTTTTCCTGAGCGTAACGTCGAAAAAACCCTAAAAGTCCCTCAGATTGTCAATGATAGGTCTGCCGTTTGGTTACAGGAGCTAGTAGACACCCCCTCTCAAGGAGACATCCTCTGGCCATCTGGTATTTTCTTAACCCTTTCGGCGATCGCCGTATTTTCCCAAAATACTGGAGCTTCAATTCTCCCGTTATTGATGGCGTTGGGCTTTATCGCCAATATCTATTTCCTCAATCGCAAAGAAGGACGCTCTGGTCGTGCATTCCTAATTAGCTTTGTGACTCTGTTTGCGGGCATTGCCTTGGGGACAGGTTTGGCGAATCTACTATTAAGTCAAGGAGGTGCGATCGTGTTAGATGACAATCAATTTGCTTCTGCCGTGACCTTTTGTTTATTTTGGTTAGTAAGCTGTTTCTTGCGTTAGCTCTGATTTAACATCATCATGGGAGGAATCTATAAATTCCTCCTTTTTTTGATTTCAGTTTGACTTCAGCAAATTTCAGCGAATTTTAAAAGCTAGGCAATAGTGGCTAAGATGTCCTGGGCATGAGTGCTGGTGTTGACATTGCTGTCAACTTGGGAAATTGTACCCTCACCATCGATAATATAGGTAACACGCTTGGCGTAACCACCGCCATCAACATCATAGGCTTGAGTAATCGTACCGTCACTATCCACTAGCAGCTTGAACGGTAACCCATATTTCTCTTTGAATTTTTGATGAGATGCCTGATCGTCTCGGCTAACCCCCAAAACCACCATTTCTTGGTCTTGATATTCGGCAAAGTTGTCACGGAAACTCTGAGCTTGTTTCGTACAGCCTGGAGTATCGTCTTTGGGATAAAAATATAGTACAACTACCTTGCCTTGAAAATCAGCGAGAGAAACACTATTGCCCTCATCGTCAATTGTGCTAAAAGCTGGAGCAGTCGAACCAACTGATAAAGCCATGCTTGGGATCTCCTAATATCTAGATTTCTTTTAAACTCTAGCGTAATTTTAGATATGGCAACTAGCGACACTCCGAACTCCGAACTCCGAACTCCGAATTCCTAACTCCGAATTAACCAGGGCTTAATCGGGGTATTGTAAATAAATACTAGTACAATACTTTCACTGCCTATATTTACCTATATTTAAATCTTTATGAATCATCCAGCGTCAAAGATAGAATCTCGTTCAGGATTTGAAAGGACTTTAGACGGTACTTTTTATTGGTCAGCTAAACTTTTGGCATTTGCGATCGCTGGAATTTTGGTTTGGATTACAATTCAAGTTGCGATCGCTGCCGTGCCAGCCATCAGAGAATTTGGTATAGATTTTCTCTTCTCTAGCAGTTGGAATCCCGTTAAGAGCCAGTATGGAGTGTGGCCAGCCATCTACGGTACTGTCATTAGCTCTCTAATTGCCTTAGCGCTTTCAGTCCCCATTGGCTTGGGTGTAGCAATTTTCTTGAGTGAAGATTATCTCCCCTCCAGCGTTCAAAGGATTACTGTATTTTTAGTGGAATTATTAGCAGCCGTTCCCAGTGTGGTTTATGGTCTGTGGGGCATTTTTGTATTGATTCCTTTTCTCAAAGGTTTTACCCCCTTGAAAGGGCCAGGGATGCTCCCTGCTGCGTTGATTTTGTCAGTGATGATTTTGCCTACTATTGCTGCTATTGGTCGTGATGCCATTACCAACGTCGACCTGGGCTTAAGACAAGCTGCGGTGGGACTGGGGGCTACTCGTTGGGAGACAATTATCCAGATTATTCTCCCCACTGCATCTTCGGGCATCATTGGTGGCATCATGTTAGCTCTTGGTCGGGCATTGGGGGAAACGATGGCGGTAACCATGTTAATTGGTAACTCTAACAAAGTAGATACTTCTGTATTTGCTCCTTCCAATACGGTTTCATCTCTACTGGCGAATCAGTTTGCCGAAGCTAGCGGGTTACAGGTAGCGGCTTTAATGTATGCTGCTTTAATTTTGTTTTTTATTACCCTCGTGGTAAATGTTTTAGCTCAGTTGCTGGTCACAAGATTGCAAAAAATTTAGTCCCCAACGAAACTAACAGGATTTGTCAACGCAATTTTAAACCTTAAAAACTTAAAAACATATAATTTCATGAATACACCTAATCTAGAACCATCAGATTACGGCGAGATCAGCCTCAAGCGTAATCCAACTTCCCCCCGCACCCTCTTTGGGTTGGTGATGAGCGGTATTGCTGGCTTATTTACCCTGATGGCAATTATTCCTTTGTTTATCATTCTGAGCTATCTGATTACTAAAGGAGTTAGCTCTTTATCCGCCTCTGTTTTTACAGAATTACCGCCACCGCCGTTAGTTGATGGTGGTGGTTTTGGTAATGCCATTTTAGGCACGGTGTTGATGGTAGGAATTGGTGCGTTGATTAGTATTCCTTTGGGTATTATGGCAGCCATCTATCTTTCGGAATTCAACGAGGGTAAAGTTGCTGACTGGATTAGATTTGCGACTAATGTTTTGAGTGGAGTCCCTTCAATTATTGTCGGGGTGTTTGCCTATAGTGCGATCGTTCTAACTTTTAAAAGCTACTCAGCTTGGGCTGGGGGGTTTGCTCTTTCCATCCTGATGCTGCCCATTATTGTCCGTACTACTGATGAATCTCTCAAACTAGTACCTCAAGATGTCCGTCAAGCTTCCGTGGGCATTGGTGCTAACCAGTATCAAACTGTTTTACAGGTGGTGTTGCCTGCTGCCTTACCCGCGATTATTACTGGGGTTACTTTGGCGATCGCGCGTGCCGCGGGAGAAACTGCCCCCTTGTTGTTCACCGCCCTATTTACCCAATATTGGCCCAATTGGAATGCTTTATTAGCAGAACCTACGGCTTCTCTGGCGGTGTTAGTGTATAACTTTGCGATCGTTCCCTTTAAAAATCAGCAGGAATTGGCTTGGGGTGCTGCTTTTATTTTAGTAATGTTAGTTTTAGTTACCAGCGTAATCTCCCGTTTGGCAACGGCAAAGCGGACTTATTAGATGTGAGTTCGATGAGTCGCAAAATAGAATGGCTTAGGTTGGGAAAAGGAAGCAGGAGAGATCCATAATCTCGGTAAAATCGCTAGAATCAAGATGTGTTAAGCCGAATAATTAGCTGTTGGGCAAGAGATAGATACTTAAAGATATTTTTATGAGCGCAACCAAGATTTGTATTGTCGGTGGTGGGTTTGGTGGTCTTTATACCGCCTTACGCCTGAGTGAGTTTCCTTGGGAAAAGGAAGACAAGCCAGAAATAACTTTGATTGACAAGAGCGATCGCTTTTTGTTTTCCCCTCTTTTGTATGAGTTAATTACCGAAGAAATGCAGAGTTGGGAGGTTGCGCCCCCCTTTGCGGAATTATTGGCAAACACAGGGGTAATTTTCCAACAGGGTAAGGTTACAGGAATTGATCTGGAAGGGAAGCAAGTGACCCTCGAAGATAATCGCCAAATTGACCAACGGTCACAGCAGGCTCCGTCGTCTTACGGCGGAGTAATCTGTGACTATGACAAGTTAGTTCTTTCGACTGGGGGTAGAACTCCTGTAGATTTAGTCCCAGGTGCTAAAGAATACGCCCTGCCGTTCCGTCACCTCAATGACGCTTATCGTTTGCAGGAAAAGTTGAGACTACTGGAGGAAAGCGATCGCGATAAAATTCGAGTTGCGGTAGTCGGTGGTGGTTATAGTGGGGTAGAGTTAGCCTGCAAATTAGCTGACCGCTTGGGAGAAAAGGGTAGAATTCGCATCATTGATCGCGGTACCCAAATGCTTTCTGATAGCTCGGAATTTAACCGAGAAACAGCGATTAAAGCCCTGGAAAAATCTCAAATTTGGCAGGATTTGGAAACTGAAGTTGAGACAGTTACCGCCGATAGTATTACTTTGGTTTATAAAGGTCAAACCGATACTATTCCCGTGGATTTAGTTCTGTGGACAGTAGGGAATCAAGTTTCGGAGTTAATTAACCAACTGCCCTTGGCACAAACTGACCAGGGACTCTTAGAAATCGAACCGACTTTACTCGTTAAAGGTCGAGAAGACATCTTTGCCTTGGGGGATGCTGCCAATAGTTGCGATCTCGATGGTAAGACACTCCCTGCCACGGCACAAGTCGCTTTTCAGCAGTCCGATTACTGTGCTTGGAATATTTGGGCATCGGCTACCAATCGACCGTTATTATCTTTCCGCTATCAGCCTTTAGGAGAAATGATGACTCTGGGGACAGATAACGCCACCATCAACGGCTTGGGTTTAAAATTAGATGGCCCGATGGCTTATGTCGCCAGACGCTTGATCTATCTTTATCGCTTGCCCACCTTGAAACATCAGTTAACTGTGGGTTTTAATTGGATTACTCAGCCTTTGGTTGAATTGTTGTCCTCTTAAAAGATGCCAATTACCGATGTCCGATCCTCAATTCATCCCTCCGCAACAAAACCCCCTGCTAGTTCGTTTAATTCAAAGCATATTTTATTTAGTAACTTATTTCGGCTTTAAATTTAGGTTGATAGTAGAGGAAGAGGAGCTGGCTAAGGTGAAAGCGACCGCCTCTCATCGAGTGGTTTACCTGCCAAATCATTCTAATTTAGATGATGGGGTGGCGGTGTTTCAGTTATCCGCTCGTTTGGGACAGTTGTTTCATTACATTGTTGCCATAGAGGCTTTTCGGGGTGGGGTGGGGAAACTAATGCAAAAAGTTGGCGCTTATTCCCTTCGTCGAGGGGTGGGCGATCGCCCTAGCATGATGCAAACTCTGAAAATACTCCAGCAACCCCAATCTAAACTGGTAATTTTTCCTGAAGGAGGCTGTTCCTATCAAAATGATACGGTCATTCCCTTTCGGACTGGTGCTATTGAACTAGCGTTTAAAGCCCTGGAGAAGTTAGCGAAACAAGAAGCTAT
>JBEANW010000267.1:0-7896 GCA_041165225.1 Cyanobacteriota bacterium
AAGGGTTATTGCTGGCTGTAGCCAAACAAGTACAGGGAATATTGCATCTGGGAGGCAAAGAACGTATTTCTCGCTATGACTTTGGTTTGCTGCTAGCAGATATTTTGCAGCTACCAAAAGATTTAATCAAGCCAGGTAAGCAGTTAGATGTAGTTGCGGTAGCACCGCGATCGCCTGATACATCTTTGGACAGCAGCAAAGCTTTTGCCCTCGGATATCAGCCTTTACCTTTGAGAGATGAGTTAACTAACTTATCTGACATCTGTTAATTAGCCTGTAAGCGACTTGCCAAGAATCTTTCGGTATAATACAGAGCAAGTTGATTACTTACGCCAGAAAAAACAGTATCAAAAGCGTGTTCAGCCCAAGGAATTGTCAGCAATATAACGTTGTTATTATTAGCCAGTAGCTCTTGATCAAGCATTCTGCCGTATTTAGGTTGAACTATATGATCTCTGCCACCATAAATTAATAAAGATGGAATTAGATTAGCCCGAACGTAGTTAATTGGGGAAGCCTGGTGATAAAGTTCTAGTTCCGTTTCAGGAGTACCACCTAAAAAATCTTCTAAGACTTGACGAGTATTAATTGGATCTGGGGTGGGTGGATGTCGATAGCCATGAACTAAATTGACAGGGCTATAGTAGTCAACAATAGCTTTAAAGTTAATTGCTGATTGATTTTCATAGGCGATGATTGTAGCCAGTTGCGCCCCTGCTGAACGCCCCATTAAGGCAACTCTTTGAAGATCAATTTCCCATTGATCAGCGCGATCGCGAATGTAATTTAAAGCTGTTTTAACGTCTTCTAACTGAGTGGGAAATCTATATTCGGGGGCATGACGATAATCAACAGCAATTACACAATAACCCTGTGCTGCCATATAACGGCTAAAAGTTTCGTAATCACTAGGATTACCCTGTCTCCAAGCTCCGCCGTAGATGGTAATTAGAGCAGGATGTTTACCAGAAGTTAATGGTTGATATAGGTTCAGCTTCAACGGTTGACCATCAGGATTCGCAAACTGAATATTACGCTGAATTTGTACCTTTTTAGGCGTGATTCCCCGAAATACAGCTTCTAGCACCAAAGGTTTAGGGCGCATTTGAGCAATTAAAGTAGCTGGAATTTGCTGAAGGTAGTCTTTGCCTAAACTAGTCTCCATCTGAAGCTGAAATCGGTTGTTAGCTGGAGAAAACTGAATTAGAGGCAGAAGACTCAGGATGAGAGCCATTGAAGTTGCCACTAAAAAGCCTAGGGAAAGATAGTTAGGCTGAAATTTAATCAAGCTAAAACTCAAAGTAATCACATTTAATCCCACTATCCAAGGACTAAGCTCTGGTACACAAACGCCAAAAACCAGCAGAGACAACGTAGGAGCAGGAACGACAGTCCATAAACTTAGAAAGAAACCTATTGCTGCTAGTAATTTGACTGTTCGATACATTATAACAATTATCTGCTGATGAACACTTCCAAAATGTTTTGTCTTGAGATATAAAGGCGATCGCGACTAATTCTAAAATCAACGCTGCGATCGCTGTGAAAGTAAGTTGGATTAATCCCACAATAGAATGGCTTAGGTCGGGAAAAGGGAAAAAGAATTAATCTTTTATTCATGGAAGAAGTCTAATAGGCAATTACCTGGCGATCGCGCCAAAATTTGCCACTTTGATCTCGACTGGCTTCAGTTGCCAACCAAATTGCCGTATCTGCACCCTCTTGGGGCGATCGTGGTGCGGAAGTTCCCCCCATATCAGTTTGTACCCAACCAGGACATATGGCATTGACGACGATTCCTTTAGGTTCCAAAGATTGTGCCAACATAATTGTTGCACCATTTAAGGCTAACTTGGAGAGGCAGTAACTCGGAGCAGTGGTAGTTAGACCATTTAATGCACCCATTCCACTAGAAATGTTAATCACCCTCGGATCTGAAGATTGTTCTAGTAATGGTAATAACGCTTGTACTGTCAAAATTGTGCCAAAAGCATTTGTGTTTATCCCCGAATCTAATAAATCGCGAGTGGTAGTAAGAATATCAACGTTGCTGTCGGGATAAATTCCCGCATTGTTAATCAGTACATCAAGTCGCTCAATATTTTGCTTTAAAGTCGCTGTGGCTTGCTCGATAGAGCGATCGCTACTGATATCTAGTTCAAGGGGAATAGTTGTGGCTCCTAGTTTTGCTGCTGCTGCTTGGGCTTTATCTAGGGAACGAGCCGTTACTATCAACTGATATCCCTTAGCCTGTAAACCTTGGGCGATCGCTAAACCAATTCCACGATTCCCCCCTGTGACTAAAGCTATTTTGCTATTTTTTTGATTCATAATTAATCTAAAATTCAAGTTTTTTAAGGGAAGTTACCAGGGGATGATGCCATCTTCATTGAAAAAACCGCCACTGGGTTGATCTTCGGCTAGAGTTGCCAACTTGAGAATAATCCGAATCCCGTCTTCAATTGTTCTTGGCGCGGCATCTGTTCCCATATCAGTTTTCACCCAACCAGGACATACAGAGTTGACTTTTATCGGCGTACCAACCAGTTGTTTTGCTAGTTGAACAGTAATCGCATTCAAGGCTGTTTTAGAGGAGTTATAGCCAACCGTATTAATACCGTAGTATGGTGACTCTGGATTAGATTGCTCAGTTAGGGAGGCGACGGAAGATGAGACATTCACAATACGCCCCGCAGTCGATTTTCTTAACAAGGGTAAAAATTCGCGAATAGTTAGAAAAGCACCAAAGACATCAGTTTGATAGATCTGTGTCAAAAGATCCAGCGATAGCTGTTCAAACGTAAATATTCCCTGGGAAAATTCTGGATTAATACCCGCATTGTTAATCAAAATATCTAGTCTTCCCTGCTCCTGTGCAACAGTTTGAGCAGCAAGCTTGACACTATCTTCTTGGGTTACATCTAACCATAAAAATTCTGCATTCAACCCTTCATCTTGGAGAGATTTTACTGCTAAACGACCCTTTTGTTCATCTCTAGCGCCGATCAGAACCTTGATTTGCTGTTGGGCTAGTTGGCGAGCGGCACCTAAACCCATTCCTTTATTTGCCCCTGTAACTAAAGCGATCTTATTCATAATTACTTGCCCATAAGTAAATTTTGCCACACTAGATAGATTAATCTTTGTTTTAAAAACGAAAAAGTAGTTAGAATTCAAAACATTTATGCAAAAAATGCACAAGTAATTATGGACAAATTGAAAAGTCTGTTGATTTTCATCCGTTCGGCACAACATCGCAGTTTTTCCGAGGCAGCTAGACAATTAAACATGTCGCCTTCTGCCGTCAGTCGTGCCGTGTCGCGGTTGGAAGATGATTTAGGCAGTCGTCTATTGCAGCGTACAACCCGCAGCCTCACCCTGACAGAAGAAGGTGCGAAATTTCAGGCTCGCTGTCAACAAATTTTGGCTGAATTAGAAGAAGCGGAAACAGAAATTAAACAAGCCCAATCCTCGCCAACAGGAACACTACGGCTCAATTTTTCGATAGCTCTGGGGAAAAAGTACATTGCCCCGAAATTACCTGATTTTACAGCGCAATATCCCGATTTAAAGCTCGAAGTTTTCTTTAGCGATCGCCTGACCGATCTGGTGGAAAGTGGTATTGATGCTACAGTTCGGGTGGGGATGGGAAGCGATAGTTGTTTAATTCTGCAACCCTTAGCAACCTTTAGTCTGATTACCTGTGCTACACCCAATTATCTCAAGTTAGCGGGTATACCCAAAACACCAAATGCATTGGCAAATCATCTGTGCATAAACTTTATCTATCCTCAAACGGGCAAAGAATTTATCTGGAAGTTTAACCAAGATGGTGAGGAAGTTGCCCTACCTATTTCTAGCTACCTACAATTTGATTATGCCGAAGCCATTTTAGAGGCAGGTGTAAACAATGGCGGTATTATCCAAGTTCCTCAATATATTGTGGCTGAAGCGATCGCCTCTGGCAAATTAAAACCGATTTTAACTACTTATCAATCGCAATTAAGCACGCTGATTGCGGTACTTTATCCTCAAAAACAATACTTATCGGCTAAAGTCAGGGTGTTCGTCGAATTTATGACGGAATTGATGACTGATTTAAAAAGTGCTGGTGTAGTAGATTGATCGATGTCGCTGCATTCCATTTTGCCCCAGAGTGATCTGGAAGTTATTTAAAATAGAAACTCTAAATTAATTAGATCCTTTGCTATATTTTTCTCCAAAATCAAAGTGTACAGGAGATCGCCGTTGACGAGACATCAGCGATCGCTGTAATAAGATGACTTATTGGATTTCAATTTAAGTAAAAATTTCAGCAAAAAATCGCCCCGCTAGTTGCTCATGGAATTTAAAATTTCTTTTTTAAATTTTTCCTGGGGACGATTTGTGAAGACGGTTATGACTAGAGTAATTTATTCAATGCTTAGAGCTTGAGGCTCATTACCTTAAACAGAAAGCTCACTTAGTTCTCTGGTCATATACTCAAAAGGCTCATCAATAAAGCTGGAATTCTCAATTCCCTGACTGGCAGCCATCTCCTTGAGCATATCTTTCATAATCTGAATACCCACTACCGTCGGGCCAATTGGCACTCCCAAAGAATTGTAAGTCTCTCGCAAACCCTGGAGAACTCTCTCATCTAATAAATCCATGCTTCCTGCTACTAAAGCATAGCTGGCATAACGGAGATAGTAGTCCATATCTCGTAAACAAGCAGAATAGCGACGAGTAGTATAGGCATAGCCCCCAGGACTAATAAGTTCAGGGACTTCTTCAAATAATTTCAGTCCAGCATCTCTAACAATGGTGGCAGCATTACCACTGACCATAGTCGCCACCGCAACTCTGGCATTGCCTGAAGCAAAAAAGTCTTTGAGGCTATCCATGGCGTTACGATCTAGGTAACGACCAGCAATATCATAATTTCTAATTAGATTGGTAACAGCGTCTCGCATCTTCTCTAATTTCTCCCAACAGCAATTTTTTAAAATTTATCTATGTTCGTATCTATTTTCGACTATTAATCTAGCCTTCAGTTTTTAAGCTATGTATTAAGCTACTTTTATTAATAATCCCACAAGTCGTAGCAACGACTACGGTTCACTTTAAATTTTTACATCTTAGATTCTCGTTCCCTCTCCAGCAGGGCAAATTTAAAACAAAGCTTAACTTTCTTAACTTTATTTAATGCTAGAGCCTTAAATTATTCCGTAACTTCTTTTGAGATTGAGCCTGAGACAATTAACCTTAAGGGATGAAGTACTTATAAGCAGTTGACCGCAGAACTTTGAAATCAACTAACTATCAACAAAGTCTATATAGAGCTGTTTGCAGTTGATCGTACAACAAAATTCTGTTACCAACTTTACATTTTCCAAAATTGCGACCAAGTACGATCATCAAATTGAACTAAATACTTGCAAGAATAAATAATATATAACTGTCATGGGATACGAATCTCGCGCACAAGCAATCTATCAAATCACTGACCGAGAACCAATTCCTGTGGGGCCACCATCACGGCTGGAGGATCTTTGGGCTGTAGACGTTTTTAGTCTCAGCAAAATGAAGCAGTGTCTGCCAAAAGCAGTATTTAAGTCTTTAAAGAAAACTATTGAAGCTGGTGAACAGTTGGATGTCTCCATTGCGGATACTGTGGCATCGGCGATGAAAGATTGGGCTATTTCAAGAAGCGCGTCCTACTATGCCCACGTTTTTTATCCCATGACCAATGCCACTGCTGAAAAGCATGATGGTTTTATCTCTACCCAGAGTGACGGTAGTGCGATCTCTGAATTTGCTGGCAAGCTACTAGTCCAGGGGGAGCCTGATGGTTCGTCTTTCCCCAATGGAGGAATTCGCTCTACTTTTGAAGCTAGAGGTTACACGGCTTGGGATGTGACTAGTCCTGCCTACTTGATGGAAACAGATAATGGGGTAACTCTTTGTATCCCCACCATTTTTGTTTCTTGGACGGGAGAAGCTTTAGATAAGAAAACCCCTTTATTACGCTCCATTGGCGCCATGAACAAGACAGCAACTAGGGTCTTAAAGCTCTTGGGCTATAGTGATGTTGCTCCTGTCAACTCTAGCTGTGGTGCAGAACAAGAATACTTTTTAATAGATTCTCACTTTGCCAACAGTCGCCCCGATCTGTTGTTAGCGGGCAGAACTTTATTTGGCAAACCCCCTGCTAAGGGTCAACAGTTTGATGACCATTACTTTGGGGCAATTCCTGAACGGGTGCAAGTCTTCATGCAGGATGTAGAAAAGAAAATGTATCGCTTGGGGATTCCCGCCAAGACTAGACATAACGAAGTCGCCCCTGGTCAGTTTGAAATCGCTCCGATCTATGAATCCGCTAACGTTGCTTCTGATCATCAACAGTTGATTATGACTTTGCTACGTCAAACTGCTAAAAAACATGGTTTCACTTGTTTACTCCACGAAAAACCTTTTGCGGGGATCAACGGTTCTGGGAAACACGTTAACTGGTCAGTGGGGAACTCAACTCAAGGTAATCTCCTCGATCCTGGTGATACTCCCCATGAAAATCTCCAGTTCTTAATTTTTTGTGCGGCGGTAATTCGTGGAGTACACAAATATGGACCTTTAATGCGGGCGGTAATTGCCAATGCGAGTAATGATCACCGTTTAGGAGCTAACGAAGCTCCTCCAGCAATTATGTCGATCTATCTGGGTTCCCAGCTAGAAGAAGTATTTAATAAAATTGCGGCAGGAGAACTCGACAGCCAATATATTCGAAGTGGCAAGATGGATTTTGGGGTAGATACCTTACCTCATCTATCCAAGGATGCAGGCGATCGCAATCGAACTTCTCCTTTCGCTTTTACAGGAAACCGCTTTGAATTCCGTGCGGTGGGTTCGAGTCAATCCGTTTCTGGCCCCTTGATTGCGCTGAATACCATGTTGGCGGATTCTTTAGGTGCGATTGGCGATCTGCTGGAAAGTGAACTAGCCAAGGGCATAAAGCTTGATGATGCAGTGGTTTCCGTCATCAAAGAAATAATGCAAAAACACAGTGCCGTAATCTTTGGTGGTGATGGTTACTCCGCTGAATGGCACAAAATGGCGGTGGAAGAGAGAGGTTTGGCTAACTTGCCTACTTCCGCGGAAGCACTTCCTGTGTTGAAGGAAAAATATATTGAAGAACTGTTTGAGAAAACTGGCGTTCTTTCTCCTATCGAACTAGAAAGCCGTTTTGAGGTCTATGCTGAACAGTATCTTCTCTCCATCGAAGTGGAAGCGAAGTTAGTGATCGACATGGCAAAAACAACGATTTATCCTGCTGCCATGCGTCATTTAGCAGATATTGCCGGTACTGTTGCTGGGCTAGAAGAAATGGGAGTTACTCTTAACCAGGATAATCTCAAGACAGTTGCCCAGTTGACTAATTCTTTAACGGACAAAGTTTCTAAACTAAGTTCTGCTTTAGCTAAAGAAGATTTTGGTACTATTGAAGAACACATGAAGTATTCGGCTACCACGCTGCGTTCTTTAATGGATGATGTTAGAGCTGATGTAGATGCCTTAGAAGCAGAGGTTGCAGACGACCTCTGGCCACTGCCGACTTATCAAGAAATGTTGTTTATTAAATAACAGCAAATAACAACTAAGACTCCTTCAATTGTTTGAGCTTAGTTGTTTACAAGTTATCTAGCTTTGAATATATTATTCGAGGTCGTGGTTATCCACGACCTTTTTTTTGACTCTTTAAAATTAAATCGTATACTGCAATTTTCGCGATCAAAGATGCTCAATAAGCAGTTACAAACTATTTTTATTTCATCTGTATGATTGCCAACGAAGTGACACTGTATTATATGGCTTCAGACAAATCAATTTTTGTATTATAAAATACAGTAAAAAAACAAA
>JBEANW010000268.1:0-26134 GCA_041165225.1 Cyanobacteriota bacterium
TGATCAAGCGATCGTGTCATTCCAGCAACGCGATCGCCGTTTTGGTCAAGTCAAGTAATCAGACAACTTAGCCATTCTATAGAAGTCAAGTTTGTGAAGCAAGAAACAACTGTCTATTAGAGTTGATGAGTCAATATAATCAGTGGATGAATCAGAAGTTTTATCAAGTAGCTCAACAATTGGGGAATGAAAAAATTCAACAAGATCAAGGAGCATTCTTTGGTTCAATTTTGGGCATCTTAAATCATATTTATGTAGCAGATATTATTTGGCTGAGACGGTTTTCTCAACATTCACAACTATACCAAAGCTTAAGTCAATTACCCGAATTATCAAGTTACACAGCATTAGATCAAATTGTGACTCAAGATCTAGCAATTCTAGCAATACTAAGGCAAGAATTAGACATAGTTATTGTCAATTGGTGTCAAGAATTAAAATCAGAGGACTTAAAAGATAATCTACAATATTTTGATAGCAAAGGTAATGTGTATCATAAAAACTTTGGGCAATTAATCTATCATTTTTTTAACCATCAAACTCACCATCGTGGGCAAGCTTCTAGTTTAATTAGTCAGCAAGGACTAGATATAGGCATTACAGATTTACTAAAGATTATTCCAGAATCATAGGTTACGGGATGGGAAAACACTCTTAATTATTTTCAAGATCTTTTGATATATTCTAAAATCAAGGCTAAAATATACCTCTTAGAGCTTATGACTCTGAGAAGCTCTGTATCTCTTTATTTTGAACTTTTAAACCCTGATCTGGAGTGTGCTTATGTTATTTATAAATAAATCAAACAGAAATAAAGTAATCGCTATAATTATTGGGTTCACTTTGGCTATCACTACCAATAACTTAGTTTATGCTACAAGTTTAAAATCATCTAATACCCGTGTCCAGATATTAGATGATGCTACTAAAATTACTATTGCTCAGGCATATCAACAAGTTAATTTTGACAATAACTATTATCAAAAATTATCTGAAGCCGATAGTTTTTATCGCCAGGGCAATCTTGACCAAGCCAAACAAATTCAACAGCGGGTTAAGCCTGGATTCGATCCAACTGCAATTCTCCCACCCGCCTTTGATAACTCAGCTAAGTTAGACATCAAAGGACAGCAATCTTGGCAGAATATCAATGCTGCCATCAAGACTGACCTCGAATTACCAGAAGAAGTTAGTAGTCAAATTTTTGAACCATTGCAGAGTTTAGTCGCAGAGAATCCTGGTTTTATTCCTGGTCACATTTTGCTGGCGGATACTTACGATCTCTATGGCGAGGAAAAACCCGCTTTAGAAGTTATCGCCAGGGCTTCAGAAATGTATCCCGCCAGAGAAGATGTTTTAGATACCAAGATTGATTTGCTCTTGCTATACGGGAAACCCTTGGAAGCCTCCATTGCCGCCAGGGAATTTGCTTTCAACAATCCTAATCATCCAAAGAGTAAAGCTTATCAAACGGCAGCCAATGAGTATTTTGCTCAGTACAAAAAAAAGCTCAACAGTAAAGTTGCTACTTCAGGGATACTCGGTACTATTGGTCAAGTAGCTACAGGAAATGAGTTAGGTGCTTTAGAAATTGGTCAGACTCTCTTGGCAGGAGAGAACGCAGCAGGGCAGTCTTTTGCTCAGAATATTAAGGCTCAATCGAACATGGTTAATAATGACCAACAGCTAAAGTACCTCAATGGTATTGGTCAAAAATTAGCTAAATTAATGGGTCGAAATGAATTTCAGTATGAATTCAATATCATTGACGACCCCACACCGAACGCTTTTGCTTTGCCAGGAGGGAAAATATTCTTTCATACAGGAATCCTGGACTTGATGGACTCTGAGGCGGAGTTGGCTGGGGTATTAGCTCACGAAATAGCTCATTCTGTTTTGTCTCACAGCTACAAGCAAATTGGCGAGAGTGCTTTAACTGGTACGGCTGCGAATGTAATCTCTAGCGTTTTGGGAAAAGAAGCAGGAGCAGTTTCTAACGTCGGAGGATTGATCTTAGGTCAGAAATTTAGTCGCGACAAAGAAAAGCAGGCGGATATTTTGGGTTTAAGGGTCTTAGATGCTGCGGGATACTCGGCGGATGGGCTATATAACGTGATGGCTAAACTTAAAAAAGTATCTGGTGGAGGCGCAAATCTATTATCTAGTCACCCTGCATCGGAAGAAAGAATGCGTTATTTAGAAGAGTTAATTCAGACTAATGGCTATAACCGCTATGGCTATGAAGGGGTGGACGCTTATCGTCAGGTGTTTCCTCGATAGGTTTGCTTTTTAAATGAACAGCCGTTAAAGGTCAAGGGCGAACGGCTGTTTTGGTTTGACGGATTAGATATTGTTCACGGTTAAACTCTTTTTGCTCTTCAGTTAGAACACTATAGTTATCAATTGGAGGGCGCATATCCCATTGAGTTTCGGCAAACATGAGCAAGTTTGCAGTCATCACGATGCCTGTAGTCAGAAATTGCCAGCCCATACAGAAAGGTAAGATAGTTATTCCCAGGAGATGAAATAATCCTGCCATCATAAAGGCACGCGATCGCAAACCAATTCCTGTACAGAAATAACCCACGGCGCTTAAACCAAGCCACAAATGACATAGGTGCATCAAAACTATTCCTGAGCCATAGTAAATGCTAAGATCGGTAATCGCCACACCACTCAACATCAGAACTATCCAAGCATATAGCACCCAGCGCAAACGTTCAACCTGCACCCAAAAATGGGTCAAGGTAGTCATGCCGACTGTCCCAATTACCGTTAAACCAGTCCAAAAGGCAGCCTGGATCATCCAATTAATGGGGGCAAACTGAGCCGTAAAAAAGATAACCGCCGTGATCAAACCCCAGAATACAAAAACCTGATCAATTCTGGTATAAATACTGTGAAACCAGGTCTTATTATTGATGTGTAACCTTAATCTCAATAGTCCTTGGCGATCCTGAAAATCTAGAGCGTGCTGTTTGCGACGAATAATTGGCTCGGCTAAGTTAAACAAAGGCATCAAATTGATTTAGTCAAATTAAATAGTTATAAATAATTTAGCTGTATAACATTAATCTCATTTATTTTTTTTAATAATTATACATAATTAAAATGCCTTAGCTAAAAACTTTTTTAGCTATTTGTTGCCGTCCAAATTGTCCAGCCATCTAAAAGCCATAAAACCATCGTGCAGACAAATAGAATCAGATACATCCAGGGTTGAGATAGAGGGCGAATGTCCCTAGTCTCAATACCAGTTTTCCCAGTGATTAAATTAACCATTTTGTTGAACCCAGCGATCCGCATTGGCAGTAAATAAGCTTTTTCAGCGGTGGGAGAAGTAAAATAATAAACCAAACCCCCCTGTCCAGTGGTACGCATCTTTAACTGATCAATCTCTTGCCAAGACAAAGACCAACCATTACGAAAGAATTTCGGAACCCACTGAGGATAGGTTACTTGAATCTGTTCCTCGTCTAAAATCACCCGTTCACTGAGAGCGGCATAAACAGCGATCGCTCCTAAAGTAATGCCGATCCACAAAAGCCATGAGGGGACAGGAGCATCGGTAAAATCTGCTAAAAAAGGTAACGGTACTGTTAAACCGATATAAAGGGATAAAAGAGTGATGCGGATAATAGGAGATATTTTAAAGATGTTCATTGCTTAATGGGTATTGGTGACAAGTTAAGACAAGGTACAAGTTGCCAAGTGTATTGAGATGAGCGAATTATCAGTATTTTAGACTGGATAGTGAAAATAGATTGGCAATTAGGCGATACCAAATAAATGTCACCAAATAAACATTGCCGTTGATACGCGCAAATGGTCACGAAATCCGCCCCTAATTGGCTGTAATCATATCCTGGTAATCGGAGCGATCACCTGTGGTATTTGTCGGGGTCGTATTTCATTGAATTTTGATGGGCGGGACATACGTAGAGGATGATCGCCAAACAAAAAATACTAGTCGGACACAAGATTTTTTGATGATGCTAAAACCTGCCACATAACTCCAGAATGCTAGAAATATCAAGGCGATCGCTATTCCAGATATTGAGGTAAGTGCAATTTTTATGGATCGAGAGGACTTTGGCTCCTTTCCCTCCACTAGCGATCATGAGTCTGATCTGCCTTACAATGGAGTGGTACAGAGTATTACCCCATTTCTTAAGGAGGAAAGATGGCAACATTAAACTTGAGTAACGAGCGAGTTATTGAACTTGTTAAGCAGTTGCCAGTTGAACAACAGGTAGAGGTATTCAGATTCTTGCTTCTGCAACAGTGGGGAAAGTGGGAATCACTATCACGTTATGGAGCCGAAAAAGCGAGACTCTTTGCTCAAGAGAAAGGTCTTGATTGGGATGTAATGACTGAAGAAGAACGGGAAGCTTTTATTGATGATGTGGTGCATGAAAGCTAATGCGCTACGTTGTAGTTTTTGACACCAATATCTTGCTTTCCGCCTTATTGTCTACGAATCGCCCATGAGATGTTTACTTATTTCACAACAGGTCTAATATAGAGAAGTTTAGTATCACTAAACTTCTCTACAAAACGCCAAGCCATTTTCGCGATCTACCTTTCACAGGTACGATTCATGTAAAAGAAGTCTCATTCTAAAAACCACTTGTTAGACTGAACTTTTTGATAGTAAAAGCTCTTTCAACAGCGCTGCTTTGTCTGTTTTTTCCCAAGATAAGTCCAAATCTGTGCGACCAAAATGTCCATAGGCAGCTACGTCTTGATAAAAACGTCCGCCCCTCTCTTGGGGCAAGTTGCGTAAGTTAAGAGTTTGGATAATACCGGCAGGGCGTAACTCAAAATGCTGTTTAACCAAATCTAGTAAGCTATCTTCGGCAACCTTAGCTGTGCCAAACGTCTCAATAAAGATACTCACAGGACGAGCAACTCCAATAGCATAACTTACCTGTACTTCACATTTATCTGCTAAACCTGCTGCCACAATATTCTTAGCAACATAACGACAGGCATAAGAAGCACTACGGTCAACTTTTGTGGGGTCTTTTCCTGAAAAAGCTCCACCACCATGACGGGAATAGCCACCATAGGTATCAACAATGATTTTACGACCAGTCAATCCCGAATCTCCTTGAGGGCCGCCCACAACGAACTTACCCGTAGGATTAACTAAGAAACGAGTCTGGTCATTCGGCTTTAAATCAAGATGGGCAAACACAGGTTGAACTACCGCAGACCAAAGATCGTCTTTAATCTTTTTCTGGACAGCCGTATTATCGGATAAGTCTCCAATAGTCTCTGTGTGTTGTGTCGAAACTAGAATGGTATCAATGCCGACGGGCTTGCCATCTTCATACTGGACAGAAACCTGAGTTTTACCGTCAGGACGCAGATAGGGTAAATCTCCTTTCTTACGAACTTCAGCCAACCGACGAGAAATACGGTGAGCCAAACTAATCGGCATGGGCATTAATTCTGGAGTTTCGTTACAAGCATAACCAAACATTAATCCTTGGTCCCCAGCACCAATTTGGTCAAGCTCACTATCACTCAAATTTTCTCTTTCTTCTTGGGCGGAAGTTACACCTTGGGAAATGTCTGGAGACTGTTCATCAAGGGCAACTAAGATCGAGCAGCTATTGGCAGAAAAACCATTCTCGGCATGAGTGTAACCGATTTCAGCAATCTTGCTTCTAACTAAATCTACGTAATTTACTTGAGCTTTAGTGGTGATTTCCCCTGTAAGCAGAACTAATCCTGTGTTAACAACAACTTCTGCTGCCACGCGGCTAGTAGGATCTTGAGCTAAGATAGCATCTAAAATAGTATCAGAGATTTGATCACAGACTTTGTCTGGATGTCCTTCTGTAACTGATTCGGAAGTGAATAAATAATTATTAGACAATTTTTGGCAATCCCCTAAGAAACTTTGTTAAACGAAGTGATGATCAATTAAGCCAAGCATTTTAATCGTTAATGACCATAATACAGGTTTGTTTAAGAATTACAAAGCTTGAATTTTGAGTAGAGTATCAATTTGGATGTCTGCTAGCTCTACCTGTAAATTTGGGTGACGACAGATCCCAATCGTGCCAGCTCCTTCTGCGGCTTTTGCCATCATCATATCCACTGAGGCATCTCCTACCATCAAGGTTTGCTCAGAAGTAACACCTAAACCCTCGCAAGCTTGTCTAAAAAGTTGGGGATCTGGCTTAGTCATTTCTTGGTTTGCCCCCAGACAAAGTTGAATATAATTCTCTAATTGATGATTGCTGACAAAGTTTTCTACTTCTTCAGTTGAGTCCGCAGACAGAATCCCAATTTTTAATCCTTTATTGCTCAGAGATTGTAGTGTTTCTCTAACATCCTGATACAGAGGAGCTAACTTTGGTGTTTTAGTCAGATATTTCGACTCAGCTACCTCGGTAAAGGCAGACTTGGCAATTTGCCTCGATTCATACCAGCTTCTACCAGTCTCGGCAATGTATGCTGCAGCAGCGATTTCATTCTCATCACAACTGCCTACTGCCATTAAACCTTGGGGATCTAAAGTATCATCTATGATTCCAAACGCCATCAATAGAGGCTCACCTACCCCGGGAATTTGAGCATCAATTAAACGCGCTCTCTCGGAGCCTACTATGCGCCAATATGTTCCAGAATTTTCCAGAGTACCATCCTTATCAAAGATAATAGCGCTTATATGTTCAAATCTTACATCTTCGCAAGTGATTGTGAAACTAGCCGAAGGCATCGCAGTGGACAACATTTTTCTCCAATCAAGTAACTAAGCAAAAAAATAGAGAGAGTCAAACCCCCTCTATAGCATTTATCAACAGATATCAATAGAATTGCAGAATTTTTTGTTTAACTCTATTCTTCCGTTACTGCTCCTACCATTTCCTCTTCTTCTGACGAATCTTCAGCGGAAGGTTCGTCTATTACGTCCGTCTCTTCGACAATAGTTTCTTCAGCTACTGCGACGGTTTCTTCAGTTTCTTCAGCTACTGCGACGGTCTCTTCAGCTACCGCGACGGTTTCTTCTGCTGCATCAACAGATTCTTCTGCTTGTACTTCTTCTAGAGTAATACCTTCCGCTTCCGCTAATAGTTTCTGACGATATTTCTCAGCCATTTCCTCAGCTTTCTCAAATACAATATCTCTGTTTTTGAGCATATCACCAGGTTCTGGCTCTAGCTGCTTCGTCGAAAGGGAAATTCGACCTCTTTCTGCATCTAGGTCAATAATCATTACTTTTAATTCATCATTCACCCCAAATACGCTATGGGGCGTATCAATATGGTCATGAGAAATTTCTGATATGTGAAGTAATCCGCTCACTCCACCAATATCGATAAACGCACCGTAAGGCTTGATGCCACGGACGGAACCTCTGACTACCTGGCCGACTTCTAAACCATTCATCTTCCGCTCTACTAAGGCGCGGCGATGACTTAAAACTAGTCGATTACGCTCTTCATCAACTTCCAAGAATTTCAAGGGTAAATCTTCTCCCACTAAATCCTCTTTAGCTTCTCTGGCACTGATATGAGAACCAGGAATAAAGCCTCTTAGTCCTTCAATTCTAACTAAAGCACCACCGCGGTTAGTGGCAAAAACATTGGAACGAACAGTAGCATCTTCTTGCTGTAGTTGTCTAACTCTCTCCCAAGCACGCATGTACTCAATGCGTCTAATCGAGAGGGTTAATTGTCCATCCTCATTTTCATCTGTGAGGATGAAAAACTCTCTGGTTTCATCCGCTTGAAGAACTTCAATCGGGTTATCAACTCGATTAATGGACATCTCTTGAATCGGGATGTAGGCCGCAGTTTTCGCACCAATGTCAATCAAAGCTCCTCTTGGTTCCATACTGAAGACCGTTCCTGCAACTATATCTCCTGGACTGAAGTGATAATCGTATTTGTCTAGAAGTGCAGCGAAATCTTCGTGAGTAAAACCAATATCTCTAGTACTGTTTGCTTGCTGATTGACCATATGGATTAGATGTCCTTGTGTTTTTTCCTTGCTTTTTTGATGGGATGAGCCTCCTGCTTAATGTACACTCACCTACTTATCGTGCAGTCTACACCCACATTTAATAGATATTCAAGCAGCTAAGAACTAGTCAGAGGTCACCAAACACCTCTACTTACACACTTTGCTACTGGAACGCTTCTGTGTTGATGGCAAGATAGCATTATATCATTGTAACTTTTTATCGCGCTGACAGTAACTTTATTTTACTTGGGTTAAATATCCATAGTATTCATCGTTCAGTTATCTATTAAGAAATACAGTTGGCCGTGATGGTAGGTGAATCGGCGCTGGCTGTATTGTTCCAGGTTGGAAAATCCGAACTTTGAGCATTTTCATTCTGTAAATGATTTAGAGTCTCGACAAAATCTTTAATTCCCTGAAATTTTCGATATACAGAGGCAAAACGAATATAGGCTACTTCATTTTCATAACGTAAATTATGTAAAACTAGCTCTCCAATTTCGCAACTGCCAAACTCTTTGCCTGAATTTTGCTGTAGTTTAGCTTCGATATTATCAATGATTACTTCTGCTTTTTGATAAGAAACGGTGGTTTTTTCGCAAGCTCTCAAGATTCCCCGCAGCAGTTTCC
Source organism: Cyanobacteriota bacterium (assembly GCA_041165225.1). Classification (GTDB taxonomy): domain Bacteria; phylum Cyanobacteriota; class Cyanobacteriia; order Cyanobacteriales; family Xenococcaceae; genus Waterburya. Next base: position 8,614 of record JBEANW010000268.1, read on the forward strand.
CTCGATCAAACGATTCTCGACTACCGTCTCTTTTAATCACTGTAATGGGAATTAGTTCAATTCGCTCATAGGTTGTAAAACGCTGTTTACAATTCAAACATTCTCGGCGACGACGGATACTTTGCCCACTTTCTGTAGAACGAGATTCTAGTACTCTACTTTCTGTGTGTTGGCAATTGGGACAGTGCATTGATTTCTTAATATATATGCTTGCTGATAATAAATTGTTTTTATAAACAGCAAATCTGGGCCGTTCCTTATATCATAGTTTGTCTTGCAACAGACCATAATAAAAAAAGACCCAGAAGTGCGAAGTTCTTAATAATACTTAACTTGATTTTTCAGCTTATTTTTCGATGCGGGGTGGTTCACGAAAAGCGATCGCAAAGAACAGAACTGAAATTGCCATAGCTAAAACCAAAATGTATGCAACAGCTTCCATAATTAAAATCCCTAAATTATCTTTCCTAATATTTTACTATTTTAACCACATAAAGAGCTGGAGTTGTTTTTTCCAGTTATGTTATGTAGTTTGTTTTCTAGATGTTATCGAAGTGATTGTAGGGAAGAGGATCAAGTAAATGATTGTTTTCCCTACAAAGCTCTACTCAAAAAGCTAGATGACAGCTACTACTACACTTTTGTAGCGCGAGTAGATTTATCACCCACTTTTTGATAGAAGCCCCACTCTACTTGTTCTTCTTCTAGTTCAGGGTCAACTCCAGCAAATACGTCTCGATACAGTGTACGAGAACCATGCCAAATATGACCAAAGAAAAAGAAGAGGGCAAAGACAGCATGACCAAAGGTAAACCAACCACGAGGGCTAGTGCGGAATACACCATCAGAACCTAAAGTTTCGGTGTCAAAATCAAACGATTCTCCCAATTGAGATCTACGAGCGTATTTCTTAACCGTTGCAGGATCGTCAAAGGACTGACCATCCAATGCACCGCCATAGAAGGCAACTTTTACGCCACCTTGCTCAACACTAAGTTTAGATTCAGCGCGACGGAAAGGAATGTCGGCTCGAACTACGCCATCAGCGTCACTCAAGATTACAGGGAAAGTTTCAAAGAAGTTAGGCATCCGACGAACACTTAGTTCACGACCTTCTCCATCAGTAAATACTGCATGTCCTAACCACTGTTGAGCAATCCCATCACCACTATCCATGGAACCAGTACGGAACAAACCACCTTTGGCGGGGCTGTTACCAACATAGTCATAAAAAGCTAGTTTCTCAGGGATTTTAGACCAAGCTTCCGAACGAGTTAAACCATCGTCCATAGAGGTTTCCACCCGACGCTGGATTTCTTGTTGGAAATAACCTTGATCCCATTGGTAACGAGTAGGTCCGAACAATTCCACAGGAGTTGTGGCATTACCGTACCACATAGTTCCTGTCACCACAAAAGCAGCAAAAAAGACCGCAGCAATACTACTAGAGAGAACAGTTTCGATGTTCCCCATTCTCAGAGCTTTATATAATCTCTCTGGAGGACGAACGCTGAGGTGGAATAAACCTGCAATAATACCAACTACCCCAGCAGCAATGTGGTGAGCTACGACACCACCAGGATTAAAGGGGTTAAACCCACCCGGCCCCCATTCTGGAGCAACACCTTGGACATGACCCGTCACTCCATAGGCATCGGAAACCCACATTCCAGGTCCCCACAATCCTGTGAGGTGGAAGGCACCGAAACCAAAACAAAGTAAACCAGATAAGAATAAATGAATCCCAAACATTTTGGGTAAATCCAAAGCTGGCTGACCAGTACGGGGATCGACGAATAATTCTAAATCCCAATATACCCAGTGCCATACTGCTGCTAAAAACAGTAAACCTGAAAGTACGATGTGAGCGAGCGCTACACCTTCAAAAGACCAAAAACCAGCACTTGCACCAGTTTCACCAGTTACACTCCAACCACCCCAAGAGGTGTCAACACCTAAACGTGCCATAAAAGGAAGCACATACATACCTTGTCGCCACATGGGGTTCAAGACTGCATCGCTGGGGTCGAAGGTTGCTAGCTCAAATAAGGCCATTGAACCTGCCCAACCTGCTACTAAAGCAGTGTGCATTAAGTGGACTGAGATTAGTCTGCCTGGATCATTCAGGACGACTGTATGAACTCGATACCAAGGTAGTCCCATAGACTACACCCCTCCTATTGATTAAATAATTTGTTTAGTAAGACCAAATATCGTTGGTCAGGTTCCCTGCCGTAAAACGACAGGGCTTGCCTGACCGTTGGTCAACATCACTAATAAAATAGTAATGCTAAAGTTGACTGTTATTTTGTAATTTGTATGTACAGCAAAAACCCTGCCATTCTCCAGAAAAGTCTGATAGATACTCGGGCAAAAATTGAGCTGATTCAGGAGTTCCTTGAAATTACGGTTATTTAAAGAAGTGTAACTATTGTTAGAAACTATTGCAAGAACTATCTTGTTTTATCGATAGAAGTTAATTTTTGTAACAAAATAGTTGATCTGATAGCTATACTTAAGCGGTTATATTTTCCGTGGGAGTAGATCTCTGGTGATAGAATTAAAAACTGATTCAGCCTGGTGCAACATTTCAATCGCCTGTTCAGCGCTAATCAGTCGTTTGAGTACAACTTGTCCGATGTTTGAGCCTTCCTGTAACTCTTTTTCAGGTCTTACTTCTACCATCAGTACTTCATCTTCCACTGCATAAAGCCAGAGAATTTCTTGTTGCTGCTCAATGCCACAATTAAGGCGTTTGATTTCGGGCTTGCGTCCCCAGCTAACCTGATCCCATAATCCGCCAAATTCCCAAATCCGATCGTAAGTCCAGCCATCACTCAGAAAAAAGTATTTCACTATGCCAATTTCACTGTGCGAATAGTTATTTATAAAGTTCGCCAAGTTATTGGCTATTTGCTCGAACATGCCTAAATATAGCTGAAAATTAGGAATTGATCTGTTGATCGCAAGTTCACATTTTCAGTACATAGTGATAGAAATCATCAAACTGACGATAACCCATCGATTCATATAAGTTTTGCCCGATTTTATTGGTTACTTCAGTCGCTAGAATCATCCGCACCGCTTGAGTAGATTTAGCATGATCTTCAGCTTTTTTCATGAGGGCTTTAGCAATTCCCTGATTTCTCTTATTTTGGAGAACAAACAAATCATTAAGAATCCAGATTCGCTCCATCGACACCGAAGACCAAGAAGGAAATAACTGAGTATAGCCAACAGGCTGCTCATTTTCCATAGCTAACAAGATAACTGCATCCTGCTGTTGCAGACGTTCTCGAATAAATTTCTGAGCGGAATCTAAATCCGATGGCTGGCGGTAGAAGATGCGATATTGATTGAAAAGAAAAGCCACATCTTTCAATTGCTCGATGGTCGCTTGATCAATTTTTATAAGCATTTGTGCAACAGTTAACTTTACCGCCAGCAAAACAGATTAAACTTTTTCTTCGGGAAAAGTTTCATTGAATTCTTCAATCAGTTCATCTAGTTCTTCTAGGGCTTGATCGACATCAATTCTTAATGTTCCCAAATTTGGCCTTTCCAATAGTTCCACTAGAGAATCCCGTTTCGCGTTCATTTGGACGATTCTGGCTTTAATATCTGTTTTATCCATAATTTGGTAATTTTATTTCTCTCAGGTATCTATTAGCTTTAGAATAAACAATATCGACAAATATAAACAATCTTTTAAATATGTTGCGAAAAATACCATTAGCTGCTGTTGGTTTAACTGTGGGAGGAATATTAACCATTGTGGGTTTTTATGCTTATGCCGTGGGCATGAATACTCTGAATTTAGCAGGGTTCTTTTATGGCATTCCTCTGCTATTGGGGGGGTTGGCACTTAAGGCATCAGAATTAAAACCTGTACCCTATACAGTAGAAACTACGACCGAGATCAAAGAATTGCGATCGCAAGCAACCCCAACTCAAGAACAATTGCGGAAAGATGTAACTCGGTTTCGCTACGGACAAGAAGCTCATCTAGACGAATGTTTGGCCAAGTTTGGTCTTAGCCCTACGGATGAAGAAAGACCGATCCTCTCGGGTATTCAAGAGCAATCTAGAGAAGGTGCTTATACTCTATTGATGGAATACTATTCACCCTTTTTCTCTTTGGAAGATTGGCAAGCAAGACACGCAAAAATTGAAAAGTTTTTTGGTCCTAATATCAAAGCTGAAATTACTCAACCAGACAAATCTCGCGTTGATGTTGCTTTAATTAAAGCTTCAAGTAGTTAATAGCTATAAGCTTTAGCTGCCTGTAACTGATCGATTAGAAGTTTAGCTCCTTCAGTGATCTCTGACCATTGTTGATTAGCGATCGCCTCAGTCGGAAATAAACTGCTAGAAATGCCCACGGCGATCGCTCCCGCTGCAATCATCTCCACCGCATTATCTACAGTAACCCCACCAGTAGGAATGAAGGGAATATGACCCAAAGGGCCTTGGAGGCATTTAATGTATTCCGCTCCCCCTAAAGATTTAATGGGAAATACTTTCACTACTTCGGCTCCCTGTTGCCAAGCATTTATGGCTTCACTGGGGGTAAATATTCCTGGAATAAAGGGAATTTGATAACGAGACAAGCAAGTTTCTAGTAGTCGAACATCAAAACCAGGAGAGAAAGCAAACTGCGCGCCAGCATCAACCGCAGTAGCTAGCTGATTTAGGTCTAGAATAGTTCCCGTACCAATGGTGCAGTGAGGTAACTCCTCTCTTAGTTGAGCAATCAACTGAGCTGGGCGATCGCTATTCCAAGTAATTTCAATCAGGTTCATCCCTGCTGCTGCTACTGCCTGAGCCATATTGTAAGCCAAGTTAAAATCATCACAACGAATGACCGCGATCGCTTTATGCTGGCGTAATAACTGTAGCCATTTATCCATCAACTATAAAGAACTAATACGACTCTTATAAGCTCGATCATCCAAACCATCTCCTACGTTAGCAGTTTGAGCATTGATTAGCCCTTTCAAGACTTTAATTCGCTCTGTAGCAGCGGGATGAGTGCTTAAAAAACTAGGAGTAGAGCCACCTGTTTGCAATAATTTTTGCATAAAGCCCAAAATTCCCCCAGGAGCATACTTTGCTTTGGTGATATTGTTTAAACCTAAGCGATCAGCTTCTAATTCATCCGAGCGGCTATTGGGACGACTAACAGCAAGTTCTACACCAATTTGTACAGCCTGACTGCGGTCTAAACCTGCTGCGGAGAGTAGTCCCTGAGCGACAGCTTGATCCCTCATATGTTTGATGCCGTGGCGGGCGGCAATATGTCCAATTTCATGTCCAATTACACTAGCCAATTCCGCCTCATTATCTGCTACTGCAATCAAACCTCGATTAACGTAGACATAGCCTCCCATCGTCGCAAAAGCATTGATATTGCGATCATCAACGATCTGAAAAGTATAGGAAATATCTGGACGCTGACTAGTTTTCGCCAGTCGCTGACCAATCTGATTGATGTAACTGTTAATGGTTTGATTGCGGTATATTTTCGCTTGGCCAGATTTAATTAATTCTTGATTAATTGAACTTCCTAGTTCCACCTCTTGGGTGTTGGAAATATTCGAGAGCTGGACAACTTGAATTCCGCGAATCATCAAATCAATCCAAGAAAGGCTATAGCTAGGTTGAGCCTGGAGCAAATTAAGACTGATGCTGAGAATAAAAGCCGTAAAACCGTAGATGAAATGACGATAGTAACTGTTAGATATATTAGATAAGTTTAGGAGTCGCTGAAACATATCGAGGATGTAATAAATTTAAATTTATCGGATTTACCGAAGATGAATAACCTGTGATGTTATGACTGTTATGACGGCAAATTAGATGGTTAAGTTGCCGAGTATCGGATAATTATTATTTCGTACAAGTACTTATATCTTTTTTGTGTCTTACTTATAGCCATTGAAGCTCTGCTGGTTGATTCAACTCGCCATAAACAATAGCATTCTGCTCAAATTTTCGACCGATGGCGATCGCTTGAACACGATCAATACCTAAGATCAAGCAGCTTGCTTCTGGAGTCCAAACACCAGTTTGATCTTTACCCATAGCAGGAAATAAGGGTAGTTGTAACTCTGTGAGATGCTTAATTAGTCTTTGATGTCGCCGCTGATTTTCTAGCTCGGAAAGAAGCTGCGAATAGGGATTGGAGGAGGTAATTAATACCCAACTAGGGCGGCGATCGCCTTGGGCAATTAATGAATCTAAGGCTGGACAAGACTCGCCAATCTTGATTTGGATTGTTGCCTGACCATAGTAGACTTCGTATATTGCCTGTTCATAAGCCATTTTTAAGTTGGCTACCTCAGCCTTGGCTAATTTTGGTCGATGGTACATGCAATCTCCAGCAGCTATCAGCAAAACTGCCCTCTTGAGAAACCAAAAGAGCAGTCACGACGAGAATATAAAAATTTAGACCGATAAAAATTTCTTTAGAGATCGCCACCACGTAAAGCTAGCAAAAATATTACTACTGGGCCTGAAATCAAAATCAAAGCCAGGCAAAGTAATTGGAAAATTACAGTAAAATTAATACCGCCGACCGCACTAAAAATGTTGGTTACAAAATCCATATTTTCTCCTAAAGTTTAACTAAATCAAATCTATAAAAAATTTTGGCACGTCTCACAAGCCATTATCTATAATACCTGGGAAGTATCTGCCGTTTTTCAGCAACGATATAAAAATATATAAACTTTTATTGCGTCACTGAGGATAATATTAAATTAATATGACACCAAACTCAATTTTTAGGCTAGCGGTCAGTCATAGCGTTCTCGCACGTTAGCTTTCCGACCCAAAGGCTGCCCCCAGATATAGCGACCCTACCTTGGGATCATTGAGGAGGTCAATGCCTCTGCCTTCAATGCGATCGCGACCATTTTCTAGGACGTAAGCGCGATCCGCCATTGCCAAAGCTTTTTTAGCGTTTTGTTCTACGAGGACAATCGCTGTTCCTGCTTGATTGATAGCTTTTACCTGCTCTAAGACTGAGTTAACTAAGATCGGCGATAAAGCTGCGGAGGGTTCGTCAAGGATCAGTAAATCAGGCTCTAGCATTAATGCTTTACCCATAGCTAACATTTGTCTTTCCCCCCCTGATAAAGTTCCTGCTTTTTGGCGACGACGAGAACCCAATTTAGGAAACATGGTATAGATTTTTTGCTTGAGAGAATCGAGAGCGCCAGTCCGAATGAATGCTCCCATCTCTAAGTTTTCTTCTATCGATAATGAGGCGAAAACATTGGTAATTTGGGGTACGTAGCACATCCCCCGTTTGACAATTTTGTCGGCTTTAAGTCCTACGATATTCTTTCCTTTGAAGATAATTTCTCCCTGTTGTGGGGTCAACAAGCCAAAAATAGTTTTAGCTAAAGTAGACTTGCCCGCACCGTTTGCCCCAATTACCGCCACTAATTCTCCAGGAGCGATACGAAAGTTTATGCCTTGCAAAATATTGAGATCCTTAACGTATCCCGCATGAACATTTTTTACTTCGAGAAGGTTTGTATTCATTAATTTAATTTACATTAATCGCTTTGCTGGGGAGTTGATTTCCAGGGGTCAAGTATGCTTAGTATGCTTTGGACAGCCTGAAGCTACTATGTCTCCAACAGAATCGCAAGCTCAATCTAATTATTTGTAACAATTATTTATTTTATACAACTTAATTTTTTAGCTTGAAAGAGTGGTTTTTCATGTACGCTAAATAGTAGACAGATATAATATATATCCCAAGCCTTAGTACCAAAGCAAGCATTAACTCTATACTTCAAATACTTCAGAGAGGTTCATCAAATCCCATGAAAACTAAATATTTATCAGTATTTCTAGCCACAGCAACCATGGCGATCGCAACTCCCGCGATGGCAAACTCCCCCGATTCCCCGAAACTCAGCTTTTCCTGTCAAACGGTAGAAGGAGTCCCCACAACTGTCGCTCAATCAGCAACAGGAGAAAATCAAATAGCAATTTTTCAGTGGCAGCAAGAAGCACTGGCCAATAGAACATCTGATAGCCCTGAAACCCTTTGTAATGATGTTGCCCAAAAGCTAGCTGATTATGCTGTTGATTCTGATCTCTCAAACATTAATTTTGTTGGGACTACGACAACGCTGGGGGATGATGTGCCTACTATTTGCGCTAACACTGGAGGAGCAGAATGTGGGAAAGTCTTGTTTACTCTAGATAAAACCACAGATAAAGCATCTACTGTAGCGGGTAATCTGGTGGATTCTATTTTGGCTCAAAACCTACAACCCCAGAAAACTACTTTAACCACTCGTGGGGTGCAGTCAATTTCCTACGAGGTTGATTTCTTCAGTCTATTGGGACTCAAGTTTAACAACAAATACTAAAACTAAATTAGTTAGTTAGTTAGTTAAAAATAACTTGTTTGCCCAGATTATTTAGCGCAGCTTTTCCTCTACTTTTTCTAACAGAGCAGAAGTTTCAGGGTAATCTGGGTTGATTTCGATAGAGCGTTTGCAATGAGCTTCCGCATCTTGATACTGTTTCTGATCGTATAAAGCGCGGCAAAGCTGAGTCCAGGCTAAAAAGTAATCTGGCTTGACCCTGAGTACTTCCCTGGTGGCACTTTCTGCTTCCCTGGGTTGATCTAGCTTCAATAGCACCTGTCCCTTGTTAAACCAACCGCGATAAAAGTCTGGATCAGCAGCGATCGCCTGATTATATTCTTCTAAAGCCTGTTCATATTGCTGGAGATCGAATCGAGCTAGACCTCTACAGTTCCAGGCTTCGGCAAAATCAGGTGCTACGTCCGTTGCCTGCACACAGGAAGAGAATTTTTCTAGATGCCGATTCAATTTTCCCTGAGCAAAACCTCGATTAGTCCAAGCTTGAGCAAAATCATTGCGATAATTCAAAGCTTTATCAAAAGATTCAATTGCCGTTTCATATTCCCCTGATTCAATCAGAGCATTGCCCTCATTATAAAATTTCAGAGCCTGAACCGCTTTCCAAATTTTGGGAGTCAAAAACAACAGTCCCAAACTTAGAGGTAGCACCACAAATAGTAATAGGCGTTTAGAGGGAGATGGTTTAACAGGGGGAATAGGCGTAACAGGGAGGGGTTTTGGTATTTCCGCGGGGAGACTAGAGGGAGGACTAAGGATATCTTCTAGAACTTCACTGGAGTTTTTGTAGCGCTGCAAGAAGTCATTGCGTACCATTTTGTCAATTACCCGAGCTAACTCTTCGCTACAGTTAGGAGCATGGTCGCGCCATTTAATTTCCCCTGTATCGCGATCGCGAGGCAGATGATCGGGATGAAAACCAGTAATCGCCTGAATTGCCGTCATACCCAAGGCATAAATATCACTATTGAAGCGGGGATCACCCCTTTGTTGTTCACTGGGCATGTAGCCAGGAGTTCCAATGGCTACGGTCAATAGATTTCCTTGACCTTCCGTTAAAGTCATATTGGTAATTTCTTTAACCGCACCAAAATCAATCAGGAACATCTTGCCATCGGCAGTACGGCGAATTAAGTTGGAAGGCTTGATATCTCGATGAATCACATCGTTTTGATGCACAAAAGAGAGGATTTTTAAAACATCGATTAATAGTGTTTTAACCTTTGCTTCTGGCCAGGGCTTCTCTGGCACAATTTCTCCTTGGCTAAGATCTTTGCCTTCAATGTACTCTTGGACTAAATAAAATTCTTGGTCTACTTCTAAGTGAGCTAACAAACGAGGAATCTGCGGATGACCATTCAGCTTATAAAGCACCTTGGCCTCATTGTCGAAGAGCCTTCTAGCAGTATCCAAAACAAACTCTTCGTTGGATTGAGGCTGTAGTTTTTTGACTACGCAACGGGGAGGTGGATTTCCTGGAAGATGAGTATCTTCAGCTACATAAGTTTCGCAAAAGCCTGTGGTTCTCAGGCAATCGATAATTCGGTAGCGTCCTCCTATTAGCTCATCAGACATAAGATTTGAGAATAAAATAAGTTTAAGCAGTAGTCAGATGGTTGTAGATTAATTGATCTTCCCTGTCCCAATCAGTCATACCATCAAAGGGTAAAAGAGTTAGCTGTTAATCGAGGAAAAATATAAAAAAGCATTAATAAAACATTAATCGTTAAACAGTTCATGGTTATTATGATCAGCAAGGGATATACAAGAATATATCAAAGAATTTTTTAGAAAGCACTGTCTAGCTTAAGTCTGCTAGCTTAAAGCAAATTTGCTGGATGAGCAATAGAATACTTCAAACAAATATTAACTTAGTTGACGTAGAAGGCAAGAGAAGATCACTATTTGTAGCTCTAAATTCTAAGTTCTAAGCTCTAGGTATTTGAATAAAGCATTTGACCTAGAGCCATCAATTAAAGATCTATGGGAATCAAATCTTAAGCAAAGTACTTGATAATTGCTTGAGCAAACTCCGAACATTTCAAAGGATTATCTACAGCAGGGGTCATTAAGCGTGCAAGATCATAAGTTACTTCCCGATTGGCGATCGCTTTTGCCAAACCAGTTTGGATCAGATCCGCAGCTTCTTGCCAACCCATAAACTCTAACATCATGACTCCAGAGAGAATGACTGAGCCAGGATTAATGCGATCTAAGCCTGCGTGTTTGGGCGCTGTACCGTGGGTAGCTTCAAAAATAGCACAGGTGTCACCAATATTCGCTCCAGGACTCATTCCTAAGCCTCCAACAATGGCGGCGGCGGCATCAGAAAGATAGTCGCCATTGAGATTCATGGTTGCCAAAATCGAATATTCATCAGGACGGGTTTGAATCTGTTGGAAGATACTATCAGCAATGCGATCGTTAACCATCACCTTGGTTTTCCATTGACCATTACCGTGGGTATTCCAAATTTCGGCCAACACTGCTTCTACTTCTTGGCAAATTACTGCTTGTTTTTCGGGAGTTAAGGCATCATATCCAGGATCGATCTGACGGGCATTATCTTCTGTAGTCAGTTGAGCATTAGCCTCTTTATTGGCGAGAATCCAAGATTCTCGTTCAGTGATACATTCGGCGCGAAATTCGCTTTTGACTAGTTCATAACCCCAATCGCGAAAAGCACCTTCGGTGTACTTCATGATATTACCTTTATGTACCAATGTTACCTGTTGCTTCTCTGGGGTCAGAGTTAGAGCATGTTGAATGGCTTTTCTAATTAAACGCTGAGAACCAGTTTTGCTGATGGGTTTAATGCCGATTCCCGAATCCAAAGGAATTTGTTTATTACCATGTTCGGGGGTGCTAGGGATCAGCTCCTGATTTAACAAGTTAATCAGCTTCATGCCAATTTCATCTCCTTGTTTCCATTCAATTCCCAAGTAAATATCTTCTGTATTTTCGCGATAGACAATCACCTCAAGTTTCTCAGGATACCTATGAGGGGAAGGAGTTCCTTGATAATAGCGACAGGGACGGACACAAGCATAGAGCTGGAACATTTGGCGTAAAGCCACGTTAAGGGAGCGAATTCCTCCCCCGACAGGGGTAGTTAAAGGTCCTTTGATAGCTATGCCATATTCTTTAATTGCGTCCAGGGTATCTTGGGGCAGGTATTGATAAGTACCATACTTCTCACAGGCTTCATCCCCTGCATAGACTTTAAACCAATTAATTTGACGCTGCCCACCGTAAGCAGCCTTCACAGCAGCGTCAATTACCGCTTCTGTCGCTGGCCAAATATCAACCCCTGTTCCATCGCCACGAATAAAAGGAATAATCGGATCGTCGGGAACCAAAGGCTGACCATTTTCAAAAGTGATTTTAGAACCGATAGTTGGAGGGGTAAGTTTTTCGTACATAAGACTCTAGTCAAAAACAAACTGAATATAGCTACAGTACAATTAAATTTAACTAGTAAGTAGCCTTGAATTGACAGTAACAGAATAATTCATCCTGCATTTGCTTAACGGGACTTAAACAATTATCAAAGCCAAAACAAGCTAAAACAACCACTATAGTTAGCTTTTGCGTCCTTTCTAGGACAAATGCAGGCAAATTGATATAACTGATTATGTTGCTGATATCTCAAAAAAGATGAAAAATGTAGTCGAAACCGCGATCGTTTCTGCCGATCAGATGAGACAAATTGAATCACAAATCTTCACTTTGGGAATGCCTGTAGCGGCATTAATGGAGAAGGCAGCGGGGTTGTGTGGTCATAAAATCATGAGTTTGTATCCCCTGGCGACAACTTCCTTAGTCGGAGTCTTAGTCGGGCCAGGGCATAACGGTGGTGACGGTTTGGTGATCGCCCGTGAACTTTATTTGGCGGGATATCAGGTTCAGGTATATCGTCCTTTGTTAAAGCTCAAGGAATTAACGGCAACCCATGCTGATTATGTGGCAAGCTTGGGAATTACTTTTTATGAAGATATCCAACCATTGAATCAGTGTCAATTAATCGTGGATGGTTTATTCGGCTTGGGTTTAATCCGCGACTTACCAGAGAATATCATTCAGGCGATCGATGTCATCAATAGTTGGTCGCAACCAGTCGTCAGCATCGATCTTCCTTCGGGAATCCATACCGATACAGGGGCGGTAATGGGTAGGAGTATTATAGCGACTCATACTCTTTGTTTGGGCTTGTGGAAAAGAGCGTTTTTCCAAGATCATGCTCTAGAATATTTGGGTCAGAGTAGCAGAATTGATCTTGGTCTACCACAACATCACATCTCTTCAGTAATGCCCCCGCCTGAAAAAGTCCAACAGATTACCCAGGCGATCGCCCTCAGTTTTTTGCCCTTACCCCGTTCCATCACTACCCATAAATATCGTCAGGGACATCTATTATTGATTTGTGGTTCTAGCACCTATGCAGGAGCAGCTATTCTAGCGGCATTAGGAGCGCGGGCAAGCGGAGTAGGAATGTTATCGGTAGCTGTCCCAGAATCTCTCAAGCCACTTCTGGCTGGTCATTTACCAGAGGCTTTAATTGTCGGCTGTCCTGAAAATAAAACAGGAGCGATCGCCTCTCTACCTTTTTCGGCTGCCGATCTGAGTCAGTTTGATGTGGTTGCCTGTGGCCCAGGTTTAACTAGTGATGCGGTATCGGTAGTCACCAAAGTTTTACAGTCAGACTGTTCTCTCCTCCTCGATGCTGACGGGCTAAATATTTTGGCAGAGCAGAATGTGGTGGAAGTCTTAAATGAACGCACTGCACCGACAATCTTAACCCCTCATCTCAGGGAATTCCAACGATTATTTCCTGAAATCACCGATCTAGGCGATCGCTTGAGCGCAGTCCAAACCGCAGCCCAAAAAAGTAGTGCCATCATTGTCCTGAAAGGGGCTAAAACGGCGATCGCCAATTCCCAAGGATTAACTTGGTTAATTAATGAAAGTACCCCTGCCTTAGCCAGAGGTGGTAGTGGAGACGTATTGACGGGGTTAACTGCGGGATTAGCCGCCCAAAATAACCGAATTGAAGATAGTAGTCTATTTAATGCTGTTGCCGCTGCCGTCTGGTGGCACGCTCAAGCAGGGATTAAAGCTGCCCAGGAGCGCACTGAATTGGGAGTAGATGCGACGACTTTAGCTGGGTATTTAATTCCCACGATTAGGGAGTTTTTTTAGTTTATGTTGAGATCTCTGTTGATTAGTTCCCTTCTGCTCATTAGCCAGTCGTTTAATGAAGAGCCTGAGTTTACGCAGTTAAAAACACAGCTTGAAAGTTATGGATTCGAGGTGAATATTGCTATTCCACCAGATTTTAAGTTGCCAAAACAGCAGAGCAGTTTGAATCACATTGACAGAAAACCTTATGGTTTATTACATTCCCAGAGTAAGTCAATTTGGATTAATCCCATTGTGTTTGAACTCGGTATCAGTAAGGCGACTCTGACTCATGAAACTGTTCATGCTGCCCAATATTGTGCTGGGAAGGGTCAGCTTAAAGCGATCGCCTTGGAACTTGAGCCAATTCCCCAAGCCCTCCCCTATTTCAAAAGGTACGTTGATACCCAGCGCCAAGATTTAGAACGAGAAGCTTATACTGTGCAGTCTCAGCCCAATAGTCATGAACTGGCTCGGTCATTGCTCGATCAGCACTGCCAAATATGATTAACTCTTTGATTAATTTAAAATGGCGATCGCCTATAAAAAATCTATTTATGCTTAGTTTTGCGGATTTTTTTGAGGCTATCAGGAGATAAAGGCTGATTATCTGGGTCGGAAAGAGCATTATTCTCAATTTCCGACTCACTCATCGAATTAAGTCGTTCTAAATCAGTCAAATCTTCTGATTTTTTCGCTTCGTCAATAGTTATCCGAGTAATAGAGGTTTCGTTCATATCTGGTTGCCTGACGCGCACTAATTAATCTAATTCCACCGCCTCGATAGGTGTAGACAACAGTTAAAATTTGCCCGTTGGTTTCACCAACAGCAACACACCTGTCTTCACTATAATCATAACGGTTATCTTCAAACTCTACTGTAAAGCTGTCAAAAATCTTACAAGCTCTAATAAAATCTATCCCGTGCTTTTGCAGATTAGACAGTCGTTTCTGTTCATCCCATTCAAACTCGATGCTCAAAATTAATTCAACTATTCACAAAGGATAAAACACAAACATTATAAATGTGATCTCCTCTCAATCCAATTTAATCAATTTAAAACTATTCAAGCTTATTCAATCTATAACCTAGACCATGAACAGTTTCAATCAAATCCCCTGAAGCACCTACTTTTTTTAACTTCTGACGCAAGCTTCTAATATGGACTTTAACCGTATCTTCATCGGGGGAAGCTTCTAACGACCAGATGCTGTCGATAATTACCGAACGACTCAGCACCCGTCTGCCATTTCTTAATAACAGTTCCAAAATGCTATATTCTTTGGGGGTTAGACGGAGGGGATGTTTACCATAGTTAACTTCATAGGTACTGGGGTTAAACTGCAACTCGCCCCATTCTAAAATTGGTGAACTAGAGGTACTGCCTCGCCTTAACAAAGCCCTAATGCGAGCAAACAATTCTCCTAAGTCAACTGGTTTAATAATATAGTCATCGGCTCCAGCATCAAGTCCTGTAATTTTATCGCTGATGGTATCTAGGGCGGTAATCATCAGAATTGGCATCTGATATCCATGAGAACGCAATTTTTGACAGAGATCGATGCCATTAAGATCGGGTAACATCACATCCAGCAAGATTAAATCGTAATCTAAGACTTTCAGACAATCTAATGCCGACTCTCCATCATTGGCGACATCCACCACATATCGCTGGTCAGCGATCGCTTCTGCTAAAGTCTCTGCTAAATTAAAATCGTCTTCAACTAAAAGAATTCGCATCAGAATCCATTATTTATCTACTTTAACCTTAATCGATATGTTAGTCTGTGGCTGATGATATTTAGGTCGCCTTGATAAAATATATGTCTTGGTCAAGCAAAAAAAAAGCAGTTTTACAATTAGTAATTAGTCTATTAGTTATCTCGCTACAAAACTTAAGCCATCAAAGAATATCTTTGGCAGCCGATATTAAGGTAAATTCGCCAATGCTAATTCCTGATACCGAGGATGGCCGTATATATCGTCGAATTATTAACGATGCTGATCGCCATGATTTACCACAGGAATCAATGGGAAAAATTATGCAAACTGTAGCTGAACAGTTTTTAGGCTCAGAGTATCGAGCAGGTTTACTAGACCAGGAAGCCCAAGAAACTTTAGTAATCTCCTTAAAACAGTTCGATTGTTTTTTATTTGTCGAGACGGTATTAGCGATCGCCAATAATATTAAACAGCAAGATTATAATTATCAAGCCTTTACCCATAAAATCGAAGATCAACGCTATTGGCAGGGGAAAATGAACGGATATTGTAGCCGTTTACATTATTTTTCAGATTGGATCGATGACAATTCTAAAAGAGGCAATGTTAAGAATATTACTCCGCAATTAGGTGGAATTGATACAGTCAAAAAAATCAATTTTATGACGACTCATCGCAGCAGTTATCCCAATCTAGCTCAAGGTGATTTAAACTTCCAATGTATTGCTAGAGTAGAGGATAGCTTACCCCAAACCTTCAACTATATTCCCACCAAAAATATCAGACAGGCATATTCACAATTACAACCTGGGGATATGATTGGCGTAGCGACAGATATCACAGGATTAGACTTTACCCATACAGGGTTGGTTTTTCAACAGCCTAATGGTGACATGGGTCTGATTCATGCCTCTCCTGCGGGAAAAGTAGTAATTGCTCAAGATTTGCAAACCTATGTTGGTAAGGTCGAAAATGCGATCGGCATTGTCGTCACTAGAGCGCAAGAGCCAAAATCACCCAAGTTATGATAGTTCATATTAAGGGTTTTATTTAGCTATCCTTAACTTATACTACCTGAAAAATTGTTTTGTGTTCTAATAGCAAGGAAGTCCGCACTAAAAATTGAACTGTGAAGGGAAAAATCTTAGGCTCTCGTTATCAAGTTCTAGAATATGTCGCTGAAGGCGGGTTTGGCAAAACATACCTAGCGGAAGATACTCAGCTTCCAGGAAAAGATCTCTGTATCGTTAAGCAACTCGCTCCCCGCTTTACCGCGCCCCAACTCCTGGAGATCGCTCGACGCTTATTTAAGACAGAAGCTACTGCACTCCATAGTTTGGGTCATCATCCCCAAATTCCAGAGCTTTTAGCCTACTTTGAAGAAGCAGAAAAGTTTTATCTGGTGCAGCAATATATTGCAGGTCAAACCTTAGATCAGAAGCTAATTCCGAAGCAGCCTTGGTCACCAGGGCAAGTCGTGGAGTTATTAAGGGATTGCCTGAATATTTTATGCTTTATTCATGACCAGGGAGTAATTCATCGCGATCTTAAACCCGCTAATTTAATTCTGCGGGATGCTGACCATAAAATTGTCTTAGTAGATTTTGGGACGGTAAAAAACATCCTTCAGGGTCAAGGGGGTCTAGAACAATTGACCGTAGCGGTGGGAACTCAGGGTTATATGCCCATTGAACAGGCGAGAGGGAAACCTCGTTCGACTAGCGATCTATACGCCCTCGGAATTATTGGTATTCAGGCGCTTACGGGGGTCAAACCCCTAGATCTAGAAGAAGACGAGAATGGAGAAGTTATTTGGTCTCCTTTAGTTAATGCCCAACCTGAATTGATTGAGATCTTAACTAAAATGACACGGTATAACTATCTAGAACGCTATCCCTCAGCACAATCAGTCTTAGATGCCTTGGATAGTTGTGGTGATACTCTATTGCCCCAGGCAGTACCAGGGATGAAGACTACTAGCTTCCCAGGCACCCCTGATCAATCAATGCGACCACTTCCCCTAAGCGAGTATCCGAGTCAGGTGCGACCAAACCCCAATGAAGATCCCAATGCTCTGCCTGGTGTCCGCTCCGTAGCGATGGTTAATCATCCGCCCTCTCGATTGGTTCAACCTCAAGCAACTCAACAGGGACTGGGGCAAAAAGCGAAAATAGCATTAATGGCAATAGTTATTACTGGTGGTATCTAT
>JBEANW010000269.1:0-5052 GCA_041165225.1 Cyanobacteriota bacterium
CACTTATGACGGCAAGGGAGGAATTAAAATTGGTAGCTACTGGCGACGGGTATTGTTTGCCCAATACCTCAAAGACTGGCAAATGCTTTTTGCCCAAGACTTCACCCATAATACAAAATTACTATTTCGCCGTAATATTAACCAAAGAATAAAAGCGATCGCTCCTTTCCTCAGCTACGATCAAGATCCTTATTTAGTCGCAGCGAAGACCAATAATCAGCCTGACAAAGAAGATCATCTCTACTGGATTATTGATGCCTATACTACCAGCGATCGCTATCCTTATTCTGATCCAGGCAAAAATAAATTTAACTATCTCCGCAACTCCGTCAAAGTAGTGGTAGACGCCTATACAGGTCAAGTCAATTTTTATATGGCTGATGAATCTGATCCGATGATTCATTCCTGGAGCAAAGTTTTCCCTCAGCTATTTAAACCCCTGGCTGCGATGCCAACGGATCTGCGACGACATATCCGCTATCCCCAAGATCTGTTTAGCATTCAGTCTGAAAGACTTCTAACCTATCATATGCAAGATCCACAGGTATTCTATAACCGTGAGGATCAATGGCAAATTCCCCGAGAAATCTATGGTGCAAAATCTCAGACAGTAGAACCCTACTACCTGATCATGAAATTACCCACTGCCAAGCAAGAAGAATTCATTCTCCTTCATCCCTATACCCCAACTAATCGTCCTAACCTAATTGCTTGGTTAGCAGCCAGATCTGACGGCGCAGAATATGGCAAACTACTACTCTATAAATTCCCTAAACAGAAGCAAATTTATGGAACTAATCAAATCGAAGCCTTAATCAACCAAGACCCCGTAATTTCTCAACAAATTTCCCTCTGGAATCGAGAAGGATCGCGAGCAATTCAGGGCAATTTGCTAATTATTCCCATCGAACAATCTTTACTATATGTCGAACCACTTTATATTGAAGCGAAAGAAAATAGCTTGCCTACTTTGGCGAGAGTCATTGTCATCTACGAGAACAAAATTGTGATGTCGAAAACTTTAGACGAGGGTATACAGGCAATTTTCCAACCTGAAAGCGATGCTAATCCTATTATTCGCCCTGTAGAAGAGGTTATTAGTAGAAAATGAATTGTAGCGCGCCCAAGCCGAAGGGTTTAAGTAATGAGTAATGGGGAAAAAGTAGGAGGTAAAAAATGACATTGAATCGACAAGAAAAACTTACAGGCTGGGGGATGTTACTTCCTGCTCTATTTGTTTTGGGTTTAGTATTTATCTATCCCATTGCTAGGGCATTTTGGCTCAGTTGGTTTACGGAGAATTTAGGGACGCAGTTACAGCCAGTTTTTGCAGGGTTGGGTAACTATCAAAGGATGTTAGGAGACGGCAGATTTTGGCAAAGTCTCAGTAATACTTCAGTCTTTACGGTCATCAGCGTATTTCTAGAATTACTGTTGGGTTTGGGGGTAGCGTTAGTCCTCAATAAATCCTTCTGGGGACGGGGTGTCGTCAGAACAGTGGCAATCATTCCTTGGGCTTTACCCACTGCGGTGATGGGGTTAGCTTGGGCTTGGATCTTCAACGATCAGTATGGTGTAGTCAACGATATTTTACTTCGGTTAGGCTTGATCGATACAGGGATTAACTGGCTAGGTACACCAACTTTGGCGATGATCGCTCTGATTGTTGCTGATGTTTGGAAAACCACTCCTTTTATCAGCATTATATTATTAGCAGGCTTGCAGTCAATTTCGGCAGATCTTTATGAAGCCCATCGTCTGGATGGCGCTAATTCGTGGCAGAGTTTTACTCAGATTACACTGCCGTTATTAATGCCTCAGATCTTAATTGCTTTACTCTTTCGCTTTGCTCAATCTTTTGGCATCTTCGATTTAGTGCAGGTGATGACTGGTGGTGGTCCCGCAGGTTCAACAGAAACCGTATCGATTTATATCTACTCAACAGTGATGCGCTACCTGGATTTTGGCTATGGTGCCGCGCTAGTAATAGTAACTTTTTGCTTATTAGTGTTTGCCGTGGTGATGATTTCTTGGCTGTTCAACAAAATTCGTGCTTGAGTTTATTCAAGATGGATTGTCTTGTTGATAAGCTAAATAAGCTGCTTCTAAAAACTGGCTGTTGCTATAGCCTTCAGGTGCATTATCTAAACGAATAATATCTCTGACCTGTTCTGCAAGTTTACGGCTAAGTTGGTGTTGATATTCCAGCATAATATTTTTGCGTCGCTGGAGAAAATCGCGAATTGTAGCAAAGTCTTCGGGGAGTAAATTATCAATCTCGGCTTCAATTCTTAGTTGAGCTGCTAAATTTTGGGCTTCAGTGGAAATCTCAACCTGGGTTAGTTTTGATACTTCTTCCTGAACGACAATCGTTCCTGCTAGCATATCTCCCAATCGCTTTTCCTGGGAAGTAAAGACAATAAAAAATACACCAATAAATAAGATATCGTCTACTGGTCGTAGCAAAGCTCGTAAAAGAGCTTGAGGTAATCGTTCAGGCTTGCCATTATCACGAATAACTCTAATTTTTGTCCATTTTTTACCTGGAGTTTGCCCTTGCCACAATGTTTCTAAGACTACGAAATAACCAACGTAGATCCCAAAAGTGGTCATGGACTGAATTGCCCAAATCCACTGAGCCAAACGAGCTGAAAATCCATTGCCCATTAAATTAGGAACTAATTCAAAAGCCAAAAAAGTACCAATCAACCAAACCAGTAAAATTGTTACCCCAAAAATAAGATAGTCAATTATCAGGGCAAAAGAGCGATTACCAATTCCTGCCAAGGTAAACTCAAGCTCAACGCTTTCGGGAGTTTGTAAATTAATTTGATTAAAAAAACGCATATATATATTTAACGGTCTAGAAAAATTATCATAATTCACTTAGGCTTTGAGTCTAGCTTGATTCATCATCAGAGGCTGTGATCGAATAATTGATTAAACTCTGGAACATTCTCAACTCAATTGTTATCGCCTCCAGTTGAAACTCCCAACTCCCAACTCCCAACTCCTAATTCCGAACTACGAACTCCGAACTCCTAATTCCGAACTCCCAATTCCCCTACCCAATCCAGCAAGATCAATGTTTAATGATGGATGGTAAATACTTTCAACCCATAGACTCAGATTATGTCCGCAGGGTCATTCAAACAAGATGGTTTAAACTGGCGCTTCAATTTGATTAAGCAAAGGTTTGGGGAATGGATGGAATATCAAACCTCTCAGTTCAATCCTGATTGGGACTTGAAATCTTTTCAATCGACGCTGCTATGGCAAATTATCAAGTTTTGTCTGTGGTTAATTATCGCTATTTTGCTGGTTTGGATCACGTGGCAATTATGGTTACTCTTGCGTCCTTATTGGAAACGCTGGCAAAGAACAAGCGATCGCCATACGGTTTTTATTCCCTCCAAAACGACTCCACTATCCGCAGCGGATTGGGTGGAGCGATCGCAATCTGCTAGAGCAGACGGGAATTATCGTCAGGCAATTTTTTGTCTCTATCAGGCAATGTTAAAACTGCTGGATGAACGAGGGCTAATTCTCACTCAGTTAAGTCTGACTGATGAAGAATATCGGCGATCGCTATTAAAAATTCCCGTTGCTCCTTTGACTCCCTACGAACAATTACTATCGATTCACCAAAGACTCTGTTTTAGTAGTGCAGAGGCAGATCGAGCTTTATTTGAGGAGTGTAAGCAGGCTTATCAACAAATTGAGCATTAAAATTTAAGCCGTAATTTAAACCCGTAATTTAAACTTTAGCACTTGATCATCATGCCCAATTTTCGTCAACGCAAATGGTTATGGATCACAATTGCGATCGCCGTACTGATTGCTTTAACTCTAGTTGCTGCACCCAATAGTGGTGGTCGTAAAAATGACAGTGGCTCGACTTATGGCAGGAGTCCTGATGGTTATGGTGCTTGGTATGAATACATGACCAAACAAGAAATACCCATTGAGCGTTGGCGTAAACCTTTTTCTCAGTTAATTGAAGATGATATTCAAGATGCTACCTATCTTAAAATCCTGAGCAAGAGTGATTATTTATTAGTCTTAACAGATTTATCTCCAGCGGAATCACGGTGGGTAAGTCAAGGAAATACCCTAGTGATCATCGGCAAGCATCAACCTGCTACGGCTGCACCCTTTGTCAGTTCAATTCCCTATCACCAAGAGGCTTTATCAAATAATCGAATCAAAATTGCCACTACTCGTCGTTTCCAAATGGGAAATAAAGACCAAAACATTCTCCAGGATCGTTATGGTGCGGTGGTATGGCAAGAACCAATCGGGAAGGGGAAAGTCATTTACTGTACGACTCCTTATTTAGCTGCCAACGCTTATCAAGACAATCCCGACAACTATCAATTTCTGGCAGAATTGGTGAGTGACCATCAAACTATCTGGGTAGATGAATATATTCATGGCTACAAAGACAAAGAAAGCATTGCTGAAGAACAACAGACAGATATTCTCAGTTATTTAGCTAAAACTCCTTGGTTTTTCCTCTTGATTCAAACAGTCCTCATGGGCATAATTGCTGCGGTTACTGCCTTTCGTCGCTTTGGTCTGCCTATTAGACCCAAAACTGCGATCGCTGATAATAGCACCGCCTATATTAATGCTTTAGCAGGAGTCTTAGAGAAAGCTAATAGTAGCAACTTTGTGGTGGAAGCGATCGCTAAAGATGAACAGCGCAAACTGCAACAATCTCTAGGGTTGGGTAAGTCGTTGGTGGATGAGCAAACTTTACTGGCGGCTTATAAACAGCAACGAGGAGAGACTGAAGTAGGTTTAAGTCAATTGTTACGGGTAAGTAAGGCTGGCAAGAAAATCGGTGATGCTCAATTGATTAATTGGATTCAAAAGTGGCAAAAGTTAAATCAGAGTAATTGAGAGAGAGTAGCTAGGAGCTTTGGAACAAGTTTTTAATGTTAATAAGCTAAGATCGACTAGTGCAGTTAATTCCAAAAATACGACAACGTAATGAATACAACCACAAAGCTGTTTACTTTAGCCGAGTATCTTGTCTATGACGATGGT
>JBEANW010000270.1:0-11568 GCA_041165225.1 Cyanobacteriota bacterium
TAATTGCGATCGCCATTAGCCATTACTGCGAAAAAGTTCGCTGGGCAATGGATTACTTAGATATTGACTATGTAGAAGAAGATCACTCGCCACTATTTCATCGACAATATACTGCTCGTTATGGGGGAACAACTGTCCCCGTATTAGTCACTGATGAGCAAGCTTTAGTCGATTCCCATGACATCATGCACTATCTGGATACTGTGGCTGTAGATCGGCAGCTTTATCCTCAAGATGTCGAATTACGTCACCAGGCAGAAACCTTAGAAGAATTGTTTGACCAGAAATTAGGGGTAGCAACGCGCAATTGGGGTTATTACTATGCAATTCAAAAACCCCTGAAATTAGCGATCGCCTGGGGGGTAAATGCACCTTTGAGGGAAAAGATTAAATGTATTATCGCCGTACCCAGAATACCTGGGTTACTTAGGCAGTATTACAACGTTACAGAAGCCAGTAAGGAAGTAGCTTTAAAAGATATCAAAGAGGTTTTCACCGTAGTTAACCAGAGACTAGATTCGGGTCAACAGTATCTTCTAGGAAATAATTTATCCTCGGCAGACATCACCTTTGCAGCTTTAGCTTCTCCTGTTATCCGCCCTGAATATCATCCTGTTTATAATTCTCAACTGTCGAAAATACCAGCAGAGATGGTGAAGGTAATTAAAGAACTCCGAGCAACCCCCGCAGGTGCATTAGTTCTGCGTATGTATCGAGAGTATAGGTCGTCTGAAGTGGATTAACTTCGTTTGAATTAGCTAGTTTTTAGTCTTTAGTTCTTAGTTTTTAAGCCCTTCAAGTTTTAACCAAAAGTTAGCATCAGTAATCACTAATTAGTCATCATGCTGCAATTTTATTGCAATCCTTCATCTCCTTTGTCCCGTCGTGTCTGGATCACTTTATTAGAAAAAGAGATTCCTTTTACACCAATAATTATGAACTTGGGAGAAAAAGAACAGTTTCAACCCGATTTTCTGGCGATTAATCCCTTTCATCATATTCCCGTAATTATTGACGATGGCTTGCGAGTCTTAGAATCCCTGGCAATTTTAGATTATTTAGAATGTAAGTATCCTCAGAATCCTCTGCTGCCAAAAGATCCAGCTCAATTAGCCAAAGTCCGAATGGCACAAATGGTAGCCAATAACGAGTTATCTTCCTTGGTCATACCTTTAATCAGTGAGATGGAAGATTCCCCAAAATTAGCCAAAGCCAAGCGCAAAATCAAACGCATCCTCAAGTTCATGACAGAGTTATTAGCAGAGGACGATTACTTTGGCGGAGATTGTATTTCCCTGGGAGATATAGTGGCAGGAAACGCCGTAATTTTAATTACCAAATTAGGTTTTGATGCCAGCCTTCATCTACAGATTAATCAGTGGTGCGATCGCCTAATGGCAAGAGAGATTTGGCAACAAACTCAACCTAATGATCAACAGGTAGCGATGTTTAAACAAACAGTCCAAGAATTAATTGAATCGCGAGGAAAAAACCAGATTATTACTAAGATTGAGCAATCATAAATAAATTGATAGTTAGTCAGAGCAGTAATTTGAGACGATAGGTTTAGGGTTTTGTGGTGCGATCGCGAAAACTAATTAAATAACAGTCATTAAACTAGGCATTTTAGTATTTTTGGTCTAACACTGTAACGAATCTGAATCAAAAAAAAAGGCACTATATTTATGTTGCGTTACTTGTGGGCAAAATCAACGGCGATTTGTTTTCTGAGCTTAACTGTACTGACTTGGGCTACTCCTGATGCTGTAGCAGAAACTGTGGTGGAAAAAATAACGCGCACAGGAACCTTGACCGCAGGTACTAGTAAAGATGCATTGCCCTTTGCCTATCGTAATGATCAAGGAGAGTTGGTGGGCTATTCCGTTGATATTTTGAAATTAATTACCCGTCAACTAGAAGCAGAATATAATCAAGAAATCGACCTAAAATTAGTAGATCTAGAGCCAAAAGAACGTATTCCCCAACTGCTGTCAGGAGGAGTAGATATCGTTTGTGATGCCAGCAGTTTTACTTGGGAACGCGATCGCCAAATTGATTTTTCCTTTAGTTATAGTTCCGCAGGAACCAGGTTGTTAACCAAAAAAGGGAATAATTATGGAGATCCTGAGTCTTTGGTTAATTTACGCATCGGTGCCTTAGCTAAAACCACTAACGAAAAAGTTATCGAGCGTCTCCAACCTAAAGCCGAAATTGTGATCGTTAAGGATCGCGCAGAAGGTTTTGCTGCCCTAAGAGAGGGAAAAATTGATGCTTTTGCTTCCGACGGGATTTTACTCGAAAGTTGGCTACAAACCGCCCCCGATTCTCAAAATTGGCAAATTGTTGGAGATTATTCCCTTGAGGGAATCGCCTGTATGGTGCCAGAGGATAACTCTCAATTTCTCAATACGGTCAACTACACGTTAGTTGAGTTTATGCAGGGATTTTTGGATGGACAGCCTGAATATGTGGCAATCTTTGACCAATGGTTTGGTCCTCAAGGAGTACTACCTCTAACCCAAGATCTCAAGAACATAATGATCGACAATATGCAGCTATTAATTGATTTCAAGGATCGGATTGTCCATTAGATTTTTTGCCCGAATCGATCGCAATTTCTTCGACTATGTTGTCCAATGAATCAAGATTGAGGGGATCTATTGCTTGCTCTTCGATAGCTAGAGATGCTGTAGCCTGTAGTCCAAGGGCTTTAGTGGCAAACTTGGCAGCGATCTGCTCTCTTTGATTAATCAGATAAATACTGATTACCGTCAGGCAAACCCCCAGGGATTGAATCACACTCAACACCTCTGAGAGTAGAATTGTGCCAAACAAAAGCGCAAAGATTGGTGTCAGGAAAGTTAGAGCGCTAAGACTGGTTAAGTTGCCTTTGGAGGCTAAATAAAAGAAAATTCCATAGGCGATCGCACTCCCAAAAACCGTAGCGTATCCTAGGGTGAGCCAATTTTCCACCGTCATATTCTGCCACTGTTGGGATTCCTGTAACCCAGATAGAGCAAATAATGGTAATCCGCCAATGATCATGTGCCAACCCGTAGCCACCACAGGATCGGTGTGACGGCTGATATAAGGAATCATTACTGTCCCGATTGCCATAGATAACGAAGCTAACAGCATCAACCATTCGCCATTTTCAAACAATCCTAGCCAGTTAAGCTCAACCGCTGCTAAGTCTCCTGCAAATAAACTATAAATCCAAGGATCAGGTATCCCAATTAAGCTAATGCCTAAAACTCCAATACTTAGCCCTAGCCATCCCCAGAAACCAATTACCTCGCCAAATAAGAAGCTGGATAATAGTGCCACCGCCAGGGGTTGAGAATCAATCATCACTGATCCCAAGCCTGCCCCTGTTTTGACAATCCCCTGGGCAAGAAAACCCTGAAACATTGCCCCATCCACTAGAGCAAAAGCTAAAATCCATAACCAGCCTTGCCAAGTTTTCGGTTGCGGTAATTTTAGGATGAGGGAAACTAGTAAGACCAAAATTCCCGCAGGAACTAATCTAAAACCCGCCATAAAAAATGGCGTGGTGTGAGGAATCACCTCTTTCATCGCCACCATCGCTGTACCCCAAAGGAAAAAAGGCGCAATTAACAGCAAGGCTTTGGGTAAGGATGAAGTCGAATTAGAACTGAGTTGCATTAAATATTGACATAACAGAATACTTGTATATGAGTTTACTCAATTCTCAGATAATTTGTATTTTTGTTAAGCTGGGTAGTCGGCGATCCGAAGGCTACGCGGAGCGTAATCGCGCTTCAAGTCTGATTAGCGACTAGTCACCAAAAGCGTCATCTTCACAGACTGTTAAGTTTTCAGGCTGTAGAGCCTGCTCTAACTCGATATGGATGCCTTGTGCTTCTTCTTCCATCAAATCCTCAATATATCCAGCTTGGAGTGATTTTGCTTCCAAGGGACTATCGAACGGGCCAAAATAGTAAGTACATTTAGGAACTTTAGTGGTTATTTTGAGCCAGTAAGGTAGTTGCTTCTGCTCTTTTACTCCGAGTACGTTAAATAATTTTGTAACCAAGGACATAATGGAACTAAAATTTTTGTTAAATGTATAACTATATACAAGCTTTTTTCTAGTGTAAAAACTAGTTTAATTAAGCCTTGCGGGTAAGGCAGTAGACGGTAAAGCTGACAATGCTAGCCTACAGTGGTAATCGACAGTCTTGGCTCAAATGGGCGATCGCAAGTAGGATCACTCTAAATATAACTGTAGAACTAGACTGATAATATCCTCCTTAATGTTGCCATAATGCTTCCCCTGACCATTTTCGTCCCTATCTTTCATGTCGGTGTCTACAATATTCCATAATATTCATATTCCAGTTTTTTGATTCTACTTGCTTTGATGTTTTTTCGCATTTATAAATATAGATTTTTTTAAGACATCTTAGAACAATAAAAACTTTTTTTACACTCTGTTCAAGTTTATTCATAAATACAACATATGTTTATACATGAATTAATATTGCAGCAACTAGTTTTAACATCTCTCTATTCATTGATAAATCAATACTTGAATTCATACTTTAAGCAAATTAATTATGTCGGATGATCTTTTGATAGTAGAACAGGTAGCGATCAACAAAAATAGTAAAACTAAACTACCCGATTCATCTGAAGTAGTAAATGCTTTGTTGAAGCTAGAAAAAAGTAGTAAACAGCAAAAATATAGTTATTCTTTGGCTGATTTAGTTGGTTCTTGGAACTTGTGTTTGATTACAGGAACTAAGAAAACCAGAAAAAAAGTAGGAATTATCTTAGGTGAGGGCAAGTATATTCCCAAGTTAGTTAGAATTCAAATTATCTATCAAAGTGAGCAGCCAGCATCAAATATAGGG
Source organism: Cyanobacteriota bacterium (assembly GCA_041165225.1). GTDB lineage: Bacteria > Cyanobacteriota > Cyanobacteriia > Cyanobacteriales > Xenococcaceae > Waterburya. The sequence continues at coordinate 4,878 of JBEANW010000270.1, forward strand.
CAAGTAATAAATTCGGTACAAATAGCTTTTTTGCAATTATCTTTAACAGGGCTTATTAAGTTTATACCACCAAAAAAAATATTAGCTTTTGACTTTACCTCTTTAAAAGTTTCGATAGGAGGTTTGAATCTTTATCAAGGATATTTTCAAAACGGACTATCAAGAGAAACAGAGTTTCCAGAGAAAGGACTCAAGGATCAAGCATTTTTTAAATACTTTTTAATTAAAGATAATGTCATTGCAGCCAGAGGTAGAGGCGGTGGATTGGCTTTATGGAGTCGAGAAACATAGGTGAGGTTTAGAGTTTGGAATTCGGAGTTCGCCCTAAAGGATTAGCTTCGCGTCGGGAGTTCGGAGTTCGGAGTTCGGAGTTCTGACCTATCCCCTACTCCCTAACCCCAGTCTTCTTTTTAAATTTGTTGTCAACCTGTGAGCTACTTCCTACTCTGGCAGGGGGAGAGAGATGTATTTTGAGGAGTATTAGCTATTAATTCCACAATACCTTGAGCATTGATTATCCAGCTATTAACTTCCACCAAGGATTGTTCTTCTAAGACAATAGAAGACTGATGGGGTTTGCTTGAACTCAAGATGTTTGCTTTATCTACTCCCCAGTCATTTAATATTTCTAAATAGGCAGTCTCTTCCAGGGGATTATGGGGAATGCCTCCTCGTCCAATATCCCGCAGTTGATTAGAGTTAAGATCAATGCCAACACCACAACTAGTGCTAATCTGCTCTTCTGCTACTAAAGGCGATTGTTCGACGTAATCTGTGGCTAATCGAGAATTAAGATCTAGAGTGGAAATTGCCACATTTCCCTGTTTCTGTTCAACTTCCGAACTAGCAGTAATGTGACTGTTGGGATCGATAAATAATCCTTGAGTATCAATAGAAACATTCCCGCCGTTGCCTTGACTAGCATTGGCACTGATGTGATTAAAATCCAACAGAGCTAAATTTTCGGTTGCTAGAGTAATATTTCCGCCGTTGCCATCCTGGGCTGCGGTGGTAGAAATGGAGCTACCACGGTCTAGAGTTATTAATTGATCTGCGAGGATCTTAATCGAACCACCTGCTCCTGATGCTGTATTGGCAACGATTTGACCATCAGTATCGAGACTTAGAGTAGAAGCTGCAATTTCAATATCCCCTGCATTAGCCAATCCATAGTTACTCACGGATATCTGCGCTCCTTGGTCAATAGTTAACTGAGGAGTATTAATCATCAGACTGCCACTTTCACCTTGAGGTTGCTTCTCTACTGGCAAGCCAGCAAAACCTGATGAGGCAGCAAAGCCACTCGCTAATTTTGTCTCGGAGGTATTTCCCTCATTATCTCGCGATCGCAAGATTCCCGCTCCCGAAAGATGGACTGACTGATTAGCATTAACGGTAATAGTGCCTCCTGAACCTCCTCCTGCTAAGGCTTGAATCTGGCTACCATTTTCCAGAAACAGCTTTCCTGTGTTGATATTTACCTGTCCCCCTTGACCTATTCCTCCAGTGGAAGTCGTAATAATTGCAGGGTTGCGATCTTCTTCGCTAAATAATCTCACTTGATCTGAGGCATTAATGGTAATACTTCCTCCCGCACCTTCCCTTAAAGTTCCCGCAGAAATTATCGAGCCGTTACTGACAGAAACTTGGGGCGCTTCGATGATCATGTCCCCTCCCCCATCAGCGATCGCCTGATCCTTCAAACCACTACGTAAACCCACTTGCGTTATCAATAAACCAGCGTCAAGGTTAATCTCGGCTGAAGCTTGGAGATTGATACTGCTTTTGGTCTTGCTAAGTTGATTAAAGTCGAGTATTCCCGAACCAGAGCTAAAATTAATCGTCTTTCCCTGGAAGTTCACCGTGCCACTACTGTTGATTAAAGCGCGATCGCTTAAGTCGATTGTCCCGAATTCTGTACCCTGGGGATAGGTAAACTGCCAACCACGAGGATCAGTTGTAAGAGCGATCGCACCAGATTTGACGCTAGCAATTTCCAGATTACTATCAACGGTACGTAGGCTATTACGATTGATGGATACATCCCCTCCTAACAAAGCTAGTGTATTGCCAGGATTGATACTCAAAGCATGATTACTAGAGGCTCGATTACTATTCGGGAGGATTTGAATTGCCCCCATCTGGTTTCCTTCTTCGTTTCCTCCATCTCCCCCTCCATTGCCATATTGCAAGCCAATGGGAGCGCTAATAGTTAATAAGGATTCAGTTTCTGGTGCTACGGCACTAAATTCTGTACCATCGGCAAAAATTAAGCGATCGCCTGTACTTACAATGAAAGAACCACCAAGATCTAGTTGGGCATCCGCACCAAAGATAACTCCCGCAGGATTGAGCAGAAATAAACTAGCATTTCCTTGAGCTTGAATTAAACCATCAATCTCGGAAGCCTCGCCCCCTGTAACGCGGCTAAAAATATTCTCAATCTCAGCACCTTGGTCGAAATTAGCGACTTGATCCTTGGTTAAAGAAAACTGTTCAAAACTATGAAACAGATTCGTCCCAGACTGAATTCCCCCTGTAATGTTGGAAATATCCTTGTCAGTCCGAACTTTAGTCTTAGCGGTATTGTCCCCTACTATCTGCCCCTGAACATTACTGTCAAGCAACAATAAGATAGCGATCGCCGTTGTGACAGTGAGTGTGGCAGTGTATACGACAGTCAGAGAGACCCCGCCGTAAAACGACGGGGCTTCCTCTGACTTCGTGAACTTGTAGCGATACCCACCAAAATTAGCAGACAGCATAGACTGAACTTATGGAAAGACCTGATGCAATGTTAGCTTAGGTCAATCCAGACAGCCAGCTAAAAATTACTAGAATTATCTACTTTGGCTTTGATTGAGAACTGGGGCGCTAGGATTCGAACCTAGGGATGTCGATACCAAAAACCGATGCCTTACCACTTGGCGACGCCCCAACGTTTTGCAACAGGATTAGTATAGCAATTTATTCCCTAAGTTTGTCAAGTAATTAGAGAAACAATTCGGAGTTCGGAGTTCGCCCTAAAGGATTAGCTCCTTACGTCCTAAAGGATACCGCTTCGCATATCGCGTCGAATTCGGAGTTCGCATTAAAGCTGATTGATTTCCTTAATTAATCGACGTAAATCTTTGGTATGCATTAAACCTACGTACCCTGCATAGAGACATTGTTGTTGTTTAGCTAGGTAAACATGATTAATGCCTAAAGAGTTTTTCCAGGTATGGAGGGTCAAATCTTCGGGCAAGCGGGCAACAATACGCGATCGCGCAAAATCACGATAGTCAGCATCCGTCATCCCTGGTACATTACGCAGACGTTGAATCAACTGATTAGTTATGGTACTCGCTGGCGCTGAACCTAGTTGGGGATTTGCCCAAAAATCCTGCAAAATCGGGAGCATGTCTCGATGCCATTTCATCGCACTATGGGCAATGTTGGAGATGAGCAAGCAGTTGGCATGATCAAATTTGGTGTTTTCCACTGTCACTAAGCCATCAGTACCCTTGCCCAAATCGCTAGCCACGGAGAGGGTGGGAATCTGCTGGGCTATCTTTTCTGCCATAGCACGACGATTTTTTCCCAAGTCTTTGGCGGTACCAACGCCGATCCCCAAAGGATCGATCATCCGTGCCAAATTAGAACCCCCCACAGGAGAACCTAACAAAATAAATGAGTGTACCTGATGCCACCATTGGGGATTCCGTTCTAATACCTCTAACCACATTAAACCGCCCATAGAATGCCCGACGATCTTGATCGGGGTTTGGGGGTGCGTAGCGATCGCTCTGGTGGCAATGTGTTCTAGACGCTGAACCAGAGGCTCTAGACGAATAAAGGTTTTAATTAAGCCTAAACTGGGGACAATCAACTTTGTTTGGGGATTGGTGGCTGCGGTGACTAGCCTACCGATATTGTTGCCTGTATCAGCCCATCCATGTTGAGCAAATAATAAGTATTCGGGATCGCTATGTTCATGATCACTATGATTTACCATCGATCTTGATTCAGAATTGATTTAGAGGGTAGTTTAAGGGCTGACTATAGATTGACAAGGTTGCCAGAGAGCGATCGCTTCCAGTAACTCCGAGGGTTTAGCAATTAGGTAATCTGGCTGATGCTCTTGAAGAATTCCAGTGGCATTAAATCCCCAGCTTACCGCAACTACAGAAATATGGCTTTTTCGAGCCGATCTAATATCTCTAGTTTCGTCCCCAACATAAATTACATCAGATACATTGAGATTGTGTTCTCTAATTACTTGATTGAGTACTCGATGTTTACCAAAGATCGCTGTACTACAATAGACATAGGTGAATAGATGATCTAACTGATTGTTTGCCAGAAATATATCTACGTTTTCATGATTATTTGAGGTCACAATTCCTAAGATATAGCCTCGTTTTTTCAACTCGAACAAAGCCTGTGAAATTCCTTGGATGGAGTCCAATTCAGAAATTTCTTTACTCAATTCGTCCCGTACTCTCCTAACCAAAAAAGGCAACTTGAAAATTGATATTTCTGATCGTTTAACTATTTCACGGGAGCTTAAATTTTTAATTAAGACGAGTTCTTCTTGGTCTAAGGCTTTATAGCCAAATTCAGTGGATAGCTGATTGGTGATATTAGCGATCGCCTGATAAGTGTCAGCAATAGTACCGTCAAAGTCAAATAAGATTACCTTTGCAGTCATTATAATTATGATTGATATATAGCTAGTAAATTTTTAATTTAATGCTTAATTTAATTAGTTTAATTTAAGTGTAAATAGTTAAAACTTGCGTATCTTTAAGATCACAATAGTTACTTCTCTTCATTAAGGTTAGCACGAGCATTACGTCGCCACATCTCTGGCTTAATTCTTCTGAGGGCAGAAGCAGGAAAGCGCTGATTCCATTCTACTTCATCAAGATTGGCCAAGGTTTTCAACTGAGGGTTGAGATTAGCGGGATAGGGCTGAAAATCCTCAACATCTGTCTCTTGAGCAAAACGTTGATTCCAGGGACAAACATCCTGACAAATATCACATCCTGCCACCCAACCTGAGAGATGATCCGCAATATTGGGCGGTAATTCTGGCGCGCGATTTTCAATGGTGTGATAAGCAATACAGCGGTTAGCATCGACAACATAAGGCTCGGTAATTGCCCCTGTGGGGCAAGCTGCTAAACAGCGGGTACAAGTGCCACAATGACTAGTGTGAGCAGCATCGGCGGTTAAGGATAAATTGGTTAATATTTCCCCCAAAAATACCCAGCTACCATATTTTTTCGTAATCACATTGCCGTTTTTAGCCATCCACCCCAGCCCAGCTCGTTGCGCCCACACCTTGTCTTGAATTGGCGCAGTATCTACTCCATAACGGGCAAGAATTGAGGCATCTTGCGATCGCAACCAGGTACATAAAGCTTTAAGTTTTTTGCCCATAACCTTGTGATAGTCTCTACCCCAACCGTAGCGAGAAATTTTGCCTACCCCAGGCTCTTGGGAGTGCTGATGGGGAGTATAGTAATTTAACCCCACCGAAATTACCGACTGCACTTCAGGCAAATAAGCTCGGATATCGGCTCTCTTAGGGCTAGCCATCCATGCCATGTCCCCTTGATATCCTGAGTCTAGCCAGTGCTGGAGATGCTCCACGGCACCATCTTGATAGCAATTATCTACTGTAGTGATGCCGATTAAGTGAAAGCCAATTTCTCTTGCTTGTTGCTTAATCTGGTAACTATTGATCATTTGAGTTCGCCCTAAAGGATTCCCTAAAGGGTACACCTTCGGATAAGCTTCGCGTCGAGTTCGGAGTTTTTAGGTGAGGAACATAGCCAGAACATTGAGCATCTAAAGAATATACAATTAGCTGTTGAATCGAATTCAGCTTCGTTAACATTAAATTTTACCGTGATCGCCATGAAATATTTTTTTTATCCTTTATTGGGATTGGGCTGTTTTCTCTTTACCAGTAGCGTAGCCCTTGCGGGTGGTTCGACTAATGCTCAAAAAGCTCATCAATATCCTGCGGACTTTCTCCAGGGTTATAACCAGGAGTGTATGCAAACCTCAATGGAGGAGGGGTTAGAGGAAGCGGAAGCGAAGAGACTATGCAACTGCACCATTAAGGAATTTCAACGGCAATACAGTCTGACAGAATTTAAACAACTTACCGCAGCCTCCGCGACAGATAAGGCATCAGAAGCGACTTTAATTGAAGTAGGACAATCTTGCTTTGAGCAGATCTTATATGAAGAATAGATCCCCTAACCCCTAACCCCTAACTCCGAACTCCGAACTCGACGCGACTTTAGGAGCTAATCCTTTAGGGCGAACTCCGAACTCCGAACTCCGAACTCCGAACTCCCTATGAATAAAGTTACCGTTACCGTCCCTGCCACCACAGCCAATATTGGAGTTGGTTTTGATTGTCTTGGTGCAGCCTTAACCATGACCAATGAGTTTCAATTTGTGGTGGTTGATAGTGATACGACCTTAAAGATTATGGTTGAGGGAGAAGAGGCAGACAAGGTGGGTTTAGGAGAAAGCAACCTCATTTATCGTTCTTTAGTTCAGTTTTACCAACACATTGAACAAACACCGCCTCCCCTAGAAATTACGATTAAGTTGGGAGTTCCTCTCTCAAGAGGTTTAGGCAGTTCTGCCACAGCAATCGTCGGGGGGTTAATGGGGGCAAATAGTC
>JBEANW010000271.1:0-3542 GCA_041165225.1 Cyanobacteriota bacterium
TATAGCGTTTCTCAAAATGGTGAGATACAGTAACAGGAATGAGAAAACCAACCGTGAATATCTTTACTAGAAACCTGACTATAAGCTTGGGAAATTGCTGAATCTAAATCTTGATAGTTTCTAGCACCAATAGAACGCAAAATACTTTTGATTTTTGACCAGCAATTTTCAATGGGATTAAAATCAGGCGAGTAAGGCGGTAAATAGATCAATCTAGCTCCAGCAGCGATAATAGCTTTCTCAATTTCCTTCCCTTTATGAATACTGTAATTATCCCAAACCACTACTGCACCTTTCCAAAGCTGAGGCACAAGTTTTTGGATGACAAAAGCTTGCATTCGTTAGTCCATCTATTGAACCAAGCAAATTTATTGATGCAATAATTCCGTTGAGAGCGATCGCTCCAATCATCGATACATTTTTGCCTCGTTTATGTGGCCGAGTTCCTCTAGCCCTTTGTCCTTTTGGTGCCCGTGCATATAGCCTGATTAAAGCTAGATTGATCCCTGCTTCATCTAGAAAAATCAAGTCTTTAACGGGAACATCCCGTATTTTTGACCAAAAATCGACTCTTAGCTTTTGAACTCGCTCTGTTTCTTCTTGCTCCGTCTTTACGCTGAGGAAACCTCAGCGCAGGCGGTGCGCTTTCTCATTCGGATGAAGAGTTTTTTTTAACCGTCAATTTTAACTTCTGAGTCATTCTTCCCATCGTTGCACGAGAAATATTAATTCCTCGCTGTCGATCAAGCATTTTGCACAGTTCATCTAATGTAGCATCATTATTTTGTTCGATTGAATCTGTCAAAGTAACTAAATCATCAGCACTCAGCTTGAGCTTGACTCCTCCATTAAAGGGTTTTGGAGATATGTCTCCTGTAGTTCTATATTGTCTGAGCAATTTGAAGACAAAACTTAGCGCGACATTAAATCTTTGAGCCAATTGACGCTGAGAAATTTCCTCTTTATTGTATACATCAATAATTTTCTGTCATAAATCAAGTGAATACGCCTTCATTTTTCACTACAACTTAATTTAGATTAGTGTATCTCACTTATTCGAGAACCGCTATATTGACTTTAATTATTAGAACTATACCGATTAATTAGTCAAAGCGATCGCATTACTCCAATAAAAAAAGCGATCGCTTGATTCGTAAAAGAAGTTTAATCTTAATGAGTTAAAATTATCAAGAAACTTAAAACTAGATCGAGATGAAAAACCGTAGTTTCACAGTAGTTGTTTACAAAGAAGGCAATTATGATGACAAACTTTAAGAAGAGGATTTAATTGGCACAAAGTTAATTTCGATCTTGTATCCAATTGCCTTTGAATATTCTTCAATAGTAGAAAGTTTTGGAGAAGAAGATGAATACACGTTCTCTAAACGAGAAATATTGCTTTTTTTGGTAGAGAGGATTTCGGCTAACTCTTCTTGAGTCAAACCTGCCGTCTTTCTCATAGCTATAAGTTTCTTTCTCAGATCGTAAGCTACAGAGAGAGCCTCATATTCCTTTTTAACTTCCTGGTTGATTAGTGCTTTTTCTTTAAAATTTGCTAATGTAGAGCGTGTCATTTTTTGATCTCCTTCATGCGTTTTTTTGCCACATCCAATTCTTTCTTTGGTGTTTTTTGCGACTTTTTAATAAAGGAATTAAGAATGATAATTTCTTTTCCTTTCACCATACAGAAAAAAGAACGACCAATACCTTCCTTCCCTTTTGACCTAATTTCAAAAAGTCCTCCACTCAGAGAGGCTGTATATGGTTTACCAAGAGCGGGTCCAAATTCTTCAATCATCTCAGCAATATGCAAAAAACTAGCGAGGATGCCTGGTGGAAAGTTCAAAGTTTCTTGTTCTACTTTTTCGCTATAGAAGGTAATGTGCCACTTCATATATTCAGGTTATCATATTTGATAACTTGTTGTCGATGCTGAATTATATTAAATTTGATCGCCTTAACATCGGATCAGCGTATCGCTTGATTCGTGAAAGAGGTTTAATTTTAATGAGCTAAAATTACAAAAAAACTTAAAACTAGATCGAGATGAAAAACCGTAGTTTCACAGTAGTTGTTTACAAAGAAAACAATACATATATTGCCGAATGTCCTGAAATTGGTACGGTAGATCAAGGAGCAACTATCGAACAAGCTGTTTTGGGTTTGAAAGAAGCTACGAAATTATATTTAGAAGAGTTTCCATTACCAGAAACTTCTCCTCGATACATCACCTATTTTAAAGTTTTTACTCCAGCGTAATTAAGAATTTTGCCATCAGCCGTCAACAATAAACAATCATAAACTTTAGCAGTAGCCACAATAATTTGGTCAGCAGGATCGTTATGAAATTCTGTTAATTGAGTAGACTGAACTAAAATAGGAACGGTCAAATTTAACAACTGTACCCCTGGATATGCCAAAGCTGTTTGTAGCCATTCATCAACTGAGATAGACAAAACCAGTCTATTTTTCTCGACTAACTTAGCGACTTCCCAGCAGGAGATAATACTGATACCTAATCCTTGAGTTTGATAATCTTGTATCCATTGTTTGTGTTGTTCCGTTAATCTTGGACTATCATTAATCCACCAAATCCAAAGATGAGTATCAAGAAGAATCACTTTAGTGCTTCCCAATCTTCAACAGAAGTAGCAGGTTCAAAAGGCTCGTCATAACGAAGAACTGTTCCTCTTAATAAAGCATCATCAGAGATGGTTTTAGACGAACTACGGTCTAGAATAATTATTTCTACTTCATCGCCCTTTTTAAAAGGCAAATTTTTTAGTGACAACTTACCGTTTTCAGTCAGAGAAGTTTCAATACGATGTGCGTTCATTAATAGAATTGATGTTTTGAGTGACCTACATTTTATTGTACTGAAAACAATTAGGCTCCTAACTAATTAGAGCTTGATCATATAAATAACTGGTATGGACATTAACTATACAATTATGCGATCGCTTTATCATCGGATCAACGTGGTATCCATGTCTACAGTGGCGATCGCCTTTTCAAAAACACAAAATTAATGCGATCGCATTATCACCACATTAAATAAAAAAGCAATCGCTCTAATTAGGGCGATCGCTTTTCGGTACTTTTAATCGTACTTAATACTTAGAGTAAATTAAACTCTAATCTTTTAGTCAGAGGTAGGACGATCATCTCCCGATTCGTCTTCTGGTTGGAATCCTTCTGTTTCAACAACAGGTTTAGCGCCAACGTTTACAGTAACAGTGGCGGAGTCTGTTGCACCTTTAGCATCTGTAATTGTGTAAGTGAAAGTATCGCTTCCTCCTGCTGTATTGAAGTCAGACGTGGGTGTATAGTGAACTTGACCACCAACGATTTGAACATTTGCGCCAGTGCTGCTGTTCACATTTGTAATAGTGAAAGTGTCACCTTCTGGATCGCTATCATTAGTCATCACATTAATGATTTTTGTTGCACCGTAATCAGTAGAAGCATCGTCGTCCGCTGCATTTGGCGCACTATTAGGTCTTGCCGCAACTGCCACGGTGACAGTAGCAGAATCTGTTGCA
>JBEANW010000272.1:0-6549 GCA_041165225.1 Cyanobacteriota bacterium
CGATGCAGCAATTGGTACAGGACCTGTGGATGCGATCTACAAGGCAATTAATCGGGTGACCAATATTCCCAATGAGCTAATTGAATTCTCGGTGCAGTCGGTTACGGCGGGGATCGATGCCATCGGCGAGGTGACTATCCGCTTGCGCCATCAAGATCGGGTCTATTCTGGTCGTGCGGCTAATACTGATATTATTGTGGCTTCCGCTAAGGCGTATATTAAGGCTCTAAACCGTCTCTACGCTGCTCAACAAGAATCGGCAAAAGTAGCTTCTCAAGTAGCTATTTGATTGAATAGTTGTGCAGAATCAATTTCCTAGTTGGGAAAGGGGAAAAGGGAAAAGGCGATCGCTTTTCATTTAAGGCGATCGCCTTTTTCTAGTTTAAGTTACAAGTTACAGCTAAACTCTAGTAGTTTCAGCAGGTTCTAGACCATTACTGGCTGGAGCAACTTCCTGCTTCTTTTTTTGAATCCAGAGAGAGGTACAAGGAATTTTACTCTTATCACAACGATGAGCGTACTTTCCTGCTACTTCCGTTACTTCTTTGAGCAATCCTTGACTGAGGGTAGTGGGTTCTAGTCCTAAATCAATAAAACGCTGATTTTTAACAAATAGTTCATTCTCTACGGCTTCATTACGAGGATTTTCCAGATAGGCGATTTCTCCCCCAGTCATTTCTGTGATCATCTTCGCTAAATCGATGACTCGATGAGTCTCGGTCATTTGGTTGAGAATGCGAACTCGTTCACCTTTTTGCGGTGGATTGGCGATCGCCAACTGAACACAGCGGACAGTATCTTTAATATGGATAAAGGCTCTAGTTTGTCCCCCTGTACCATGAACTGTCAGAGGATAACCAATGGCAGCCTGCATTAAGAAGCGATTGAGGACAGTTCCATAATCACCGTCATAGTCGAAGCGGTTGACTAATTTCTCATCCATCAAAGTTTCAGGGGTGTTAGTCCCCCAGACAATACCTTGGTGGAGGTCAGTAACACGGATACCATCGTTTTTATTATAATAATAGAAAAATAGTTGATCCTGAGTTTTGGTCATGTGATAGACACTACCAGGATTAGCGGGATAAAGAATTTCTTGTTGAATGCGATCGCCACTATCGGTAACTACTTCCACATCCAGATAGCCTTCAGGAATCTTCATCCCTGCGGTACCATAACCATAAACCCCCATCGTGCCTAAGTGGACTAAATGGATGTCTAAACCTGATTCCACGATGGCACAAAGGAGATTGTTGGTAGCATTGAGGTTGTTGTTAACGGTATAGCGCTTGTGCCGAGAAGACTTCATCGAATAGGGGGCTGCTCTTTGTTCGGCAAAGTGAACGATCGCATCAGGTTTTTCTGTGGAAATGAGACTTAATAGGCGATCGTATTCTTCGGCAATATCGAGATTGCAAAATTTAATTTCTTTCCCTGTCAAACTCTTCCAGGTAGACAATCTTTGTCCAATAGGTGCGATCGGGGTTAAGGAGCTAACTTCTAATTCATTGTCGATATTTCTTCTGGATAAATTATCGACAATAATGACCTCAAAGTTGAGATTCGATAAGTGTAGAGAGGTAGGCCAGCCACAAAAACCGTCTCCTCCTAAGATAATAACTTTCATAATTTTCTCCCAACTATTAAGATTTTCAGATTTGCCATCAAACGACCCTGATTCTGTCTTGAATCGCTAAAACACTAACCTACAATTATTTAACCGCGGAAGGCGGTCAAGGGCAAGCCCTGCTTTCTTGCTCCCGCGACATGGCGAGGAGACCTCGCCGTCGGGGGTGCGCTTTTCAAGGCAGGGAACCCTTGACCAAACTTTACGCCTTTATTTTCTCTTTCGCCCGAGAATTACGCTGAGGAATACTACTTCTAGACTCAAAAAAGCAGTTATCTTTATTGCCTAGAACTTTCCGCAGATAAAGCTGATAACCAAAACCCACAAAATGAGCTATGGGCATAGTTGCGATCGCGATGGTACACCAGAACCAGCGACTCAAGAAATTGGGAACAGTTTTTTGGGGGTTATACCAAAATTTCTCCCGAAAACCAGGATGATACTTGATGGTAACGCGGGCGGCTTCTAAAGCAATGAGACAAATACCCAAGATAATAGCGGGAATAGTCTGCAAAGCACCGTGAAAGACGGTTAAATCCGTAATCAGGGCGGTAGTTAGTACCATAATCCCAAAAAAAGGAATTTTATTTCTCAAGGGCAGAGTATCAGCATATCTAGCGGACATAATACAGCTACCGCGACCATACTTAACATATTGTCGCCATAGCCCTAGCCAATTGCGCCGAGGGAAATACCAGACTTTTACTTGAGAGCTAATATAAATCGCTTTCTCGCCGTGAGCTTCAACTAAGCGGAAATTTAGCTCAGAATCTTCTTTGCGGGTAACTTCATAACCCCCAATGTCCGCTAGCATGGAGCGCCAAAAACAGCCCAGGAAAACCGTCTCGGCATAGCCATCGTAGTTAGGGTTGCGATATTTAGCCCCACCACTGCCCAAGAGACTGCGGGAAGCTAGGGCAACTCCTGCCTGAAAAGTATTGGCTGCCACAAAACGTTGTGCGCCACCAACATTAACCGCCCCCGATGATTGCAAAGCGGAAACACACTGTTCAACATAGTCTGGAGCGTAGTTACAGTGAGCATCTGCTCGAAGATAAATGTCCCCTGCACAAGCCTCAAGAGCGATATTGAGGGCTGCGGACTGAATCCGCCGAGGATTATCTAACAGTCTAATCTTGGGGTGAATGCGGGATAAATAGCGGACTTTATCTTGTGTGCCGTCGGTGCTAGACCCATCCACAATTATAATTTCTAGTAAGTGGGGATATTCAGAGGCTAAAAACTTATTTACAACTGCTTCTATGTTGTCAGTTTCGTTATAAGTAGGAATGATGATTGAAACAGATGGGTTTTTGCTCACACTCATATTGATTCTGGTCTAGGGTAGTTATATTTGTATCATTAGTAAGTAAATTTGTCGCAAAAGCAGCGTAAATAACCTAAAGTGGTCGAATATCTAGTTCGTAGCCGTTGCTTAATGGCTGTCCAGCTTGATTTAACTGTTGCTAATGACTGTTTCTTTGGGGTAAATTGACGGAAGTCAGAGGAAGCCCCGTCGTCTTATATGCGGAGCGGTATGCTAAAGCACTAACTTCGTGTCGTCCTTTAGGACGGCGGGGTCTCTCTGACCAAGTAAAACGCTGCACATTACTTTACCAGAGAAGAAACAGCCCGACGTTGATCAGCTCAAGTTTGGGGTGCTTATAGTAAGAGCTTGGCAGGAATCATTGCTAATCGATAACAAGACTTGAGTAAACAATAAGTATCGACTTTTAACCGCTTAAACCAAGATAGTCTAAAATAGCGATCGCGTATACGACGATGATTGGCAAACTGTTTGAAAACCTTGATGGATGAAACTCCAGTGGTATCGTAATAGGCTACAGGAAAAGGTAACAGTGTAGGATGAGCAACGAAATTGGCTCGGACATTATACTCATAATCCATGCCCATAGATAGATCTTCTCGATATAGCCCAATTTTCTCGATCAGTCGTCGGGAGTAAAAAGTTGACTGATGACAAACTGGATTTCCGTACCAGAATAAAGTCTCCCGCCAAGGATTTGGCTGTTTACAATGTCTTTTCAGATACTTATTACGGCTAACAGAGATGGTTTCTCCCGTCCCCCATAGCCACTCATATTGACTATAAGAGTCCACTACTCGTGCAATTACATCATCACTCACCAAGGTGTCTCCTGAGTTGAGAAACAGCACTAATGCTCCTTGACTATGTTTGATACCATCATTAAATGCAGTGGCAATGCCTGAACCTTCCTGGGGATAATACTCCAGGTTCTTACCCTGGCTATTTTTTCCCTGACTATAGTTTTGAAGATAGGTTCGCAATTGCTCCAACTCGATATCGCTGGCTTGATGGTAAATTACAATGTGATTGATCGTGCCGTATTGCTGTTGACTAACATTACTCAGGGTAGTGAACAGAGTATCGTCAATTTTGGCAGTAATTGTGACTATATCGACAGAAGTACTACTAAACATTAGCCATTGCTAGAAAATCTTAGCTTGTATGGGTATTATGGTGCTAGCTTACTACATAACTCAGTAAAAACTCGTAAGTATCTTTGAGTTTGTTGTTCCAGGTTGAAATGGGCAATTGCTTTGGCTCTGCTATTAATTTTTAACTGTTGATGTCGAACCTCGTCAGCCAAAATCCAGTCAATTCCTTGGGCTAAATCTTGAGGCTGTTCAAGGTGGGCAAGATATCCATTGTTTTGATGTTCAATGAGATCGGTCATGCCACCAATGTTGAAGGCAGCACAGGGAGTACCACAAAACAAGGCTTCTAGCACGGTGTTGGGTAAATTATCCTGAATCGAAGGGGCAACGAAAACATCGGCTGTAGCATAGAGTAGGGAGAGGGCGACATCATCACTTAATTGTCCAATATAATGGGTCTTAAAACCAAAGTTCAGGGGTTGAGATGGTCTAGATGCGCCAAAAATTACTAGTTCGATCTGGGCAGCTTGGCGACTAGATTTGAGGTGTTCTAGGGCAGATAGCAATAGCGTAAATCCCTTGCGTTGATCTTGAGTACTGTTTAAAGCACCGAACAGCAGAATTTTTTTATCAGTGGGTAGATTAAAGATTTTTCTGGCGATCAGTGGATCATGAGTCTGATAAAGCTGGGGATCGATGCCGTTACCGATAACTTTGATCGGGAAATTCTGCAAGAGAGAACTAGATTTAGCGCAGCTAGCTAGCCACTGGCTAGGAGTGACGATAGTGAGGTTTAGATCTTGCCAAGCTTTGGTTTTACGTCGCCAATTCCATTGGGATAAATCCCAGTCACGCTTGCTGCCCAACTGCGGACATGCACCACAAGACTCAAGATAGCGATCACAGGTTCCACTATAGTGACAGCCCCCCGTAAAAGCCCACATATCATGGAGAGTCCACACCAGAGGTTGCTGCAATTTCCTCAAGGCTTCGATGGGTACAAAACCACCATTCACCCAGTGGAGGTTAATCACATCAGGATTGATTTGCTCGATCTGCTCAACAATATTGTTAGGCAACCACTGAGAAGAATAAATATTGATCGAGCGATCGCGATGACGATATAAACTGAGGGGTAGTTGATCTAAGGCTGGCTTGATCGCAGCAATGCCCCGCTTAATTTTGCTTTTAGGAGCAATTACCGTAGCGCAGTCACTAAGTTTATTCTGCACCAACATCTTTGAGTCTACTGATGCTGTCAACAAACCTTGATGTAGGCGATAGGCAGCACGAGCAGCGCCTCCTCGAAGATCCCTAGCGCTCAAAATAAGAATTTTCAATTATCAATTATCAATTATCAATTATCAATTATCAAAATTCTACTGGATTTGATCACGCCGTTGAGAAATTCTGGTTCTTAAGCTAAACTCCGAGGGATAACAACTAACTTTATATAGCAAAATCGGGAGGACTTAATCTATCTAGTAATTAAACTTAGAGCTTACAGCTTAGAGCTTACAGCTAGAGCGAAGCTTTTATAGTCAGGCAGCAATTTTATATAATATCTTATGGTTATTTGGCAAGAATGGCTTTTTCAAGCTAATCATTGGCTCAGTTCTCTGGGATACTTAGCTTATCCCGCTTTTATTAGTATTTATTTATCAGCAACTTTAGTTGGTTTACCCGCAATTTTTCTCTTTTTGGCAGCAGGGAGCTTATTTGGCTTTGTTCCTGGCTTGATCTTGGTATCTTTGGCCGATACTCTCAGTGTCGCTATCTGTTATCAATTAGGTAGGACAGTAGGGCGCAAAAAAGTCAGTGAATGGATTGCTCAACGTCCTCAATGGGGAGAGTTTGACCGCGCAGTAGCCAGAAAAGGTTGGAAGATCGTATTTCTGACCCGTCTGTCGCCGATTGTTCCTTCCAATGTCCTCAACTACGGCTTTAGCTTGACTAGGATTAACTTCTGGCAATATTTATTTGTGTCCTGGCTAGCAATGTTGCCCGTAATTGCCCTTTATGTCTATTTAGCCTCCGTTGGGACTAACTTACTCTCAGGAAATAATGACGACCCCAGACAGATTACCGCCTCGATCATTGGTTTAGTAACGTCTTTAATGGCGATCGCCTATACTACTAAGCTCATGTACGGGACTTTAATTCCCAAGGCAACCCCCGTAGCAAAATCTAGTTCATCTCAATTGTCCAAGGTTGAACAAAAGGTTGAGCAAAAAGAAAAAGCCAGACGATGAAATAACGTGGGTTCGATGAGTCACAAAGTTGAATAGCTCAGGTTGGGAAAAGGGAAAGGGGAAAAATGATTAATCTTTGATTCGCGCAACAGATCTGTTATATAAATCCAAAGTGTTGTAATCCTTCAATAATTCCCCCCGCGCAGTCAGATTTGGCTAGATAATTATTGTCATTTTTATTTGTGGCATACCATTCCAACAATTCTGGCTTGGCATTAGCCACCAGCAAGCTTTTCTCTTGACCTTCAA
>JBEANW010000273.1:0-2736 GCA_041165225.1 Cyanobacteriota bacterium
ACTGCGAGCCGTAGTTGATGGCGGTACTGGTACTAAACTCAACTCTCCCGATATTCCCCCAGGAGCAGGAAAAAGTGGCACAGCCCAAGCTCCTCCAGGAGACTCTCATACCTGGTTTGGCGCTTATGCCCCCTATGAAAAACCAGAAATTGTCGTGGTGGCTTTCTTGGAACATTCTGGCGGTGGTGGTGGCTCTAAGGCGGCACCTCTTGTTAGGCAGGTAATGGAAACTTATTTTAAACCCCAGCACCTGAACAAGAATCAGAAACAAAATCAGAAACAAATATAGATTAGCTGTGTTGGGAAAGGGGAAAGGGGAAAGGGAAAGGGGAAAAGGAAGGCATGACCTCAATCACCTGGATTTAGTTTTGCATTCGCTCTATATTAGCTTCGGTCAAATTAGTGTAGGTTAGATCTACCCCCATTAGTTTGGCGTTAGTTAAATTAGCGTTAGTTAAGTTGGCATGGTTTAGATTAGCAGCAATTAATTTAGCATTAGTCAGATTTGTTCCTGCTAAATTGGCGTAGCTCAAGTCGGCATCAATGAGATTGATATTTGCCAGGTGCATTTGGGATAAATCTGCATGGCGGAGATTGGCGTGACGAAAGTTTCTCCTACCTAGGGCATATCCTTGAATTAGACTGGCGCGATCGCTAATTCTCAGTTCTCTTTGGGGTTGGCTAGTTACAGTGAAGGTAAGAAAATCGCCAGTAGCGATTAGTTCAGTTAATTCTTGATAGAGGGGGTAATCTCCCACCCCACTAATATTTACCCAGGCTCTAGTACGAGTCAAGGCAGTAAAAAGTTGATGACGCAGAGTTATATTATCTGATTCGGCGATCCGATCTAAACCTACTAAATACACCAGATCGGCTTCTTGTCCTTTGGCGCGGTGAATGGTGGAAAGGGTAATTGCGCCTGGATACCAGAATTGATTGGGGTTGTCTTGTTCCGTAGGATCGATACTGTTATAGGTGCGTTGGCTGGGAAGATAAATCTTGATGCCCTGGTTGATTAAGAAGGTGGCAGTATGTTTGAGTAAAGTGTTGGCTTCGTAGGCGGAACCCAAGACGATGATTAGTATTTCGCGATCGCTCTGGAGTTGCTCCTCCGTGATATTTTGCTGAAGTTTTTGCCCTAAGACAGTCAATTCTTGTTGTCGCGAAGGAAAGCGCTCAAAGCAGATCATCTCTCCCTGCCATAATTCGCTAATTATATTGGGGGAATTAGCTTCCCTGGTGAGGGTAATCTGCTGCCCTAACTGCCAATCTCCCGTGATTTTGTAGCCCAAAGCAGCCCACTCTTCAGGATAGATTGAACCTGTAAGTAAACCGTTTTTTCTGCGTAATCCCAGGGCGATCGCCTGAGCCACCATCATGATCTGTTGCGGGGTACGATAACTACGGGAGATAATTTCGGTCTTGTTAATCTGCTGATTATATTGTCCTGTAACTAAATGCCCTAACTCTTCCCCAAACAGTTCCACGGGTTCGGGTAACTTTAAACTGCCTAAACTCTGTAATTCATCATATGCCCAAATTAGCCTTCTTTGCTGAGGTGCGACAGGATTTACAGGGCGCAATGATTGATAAGCGAGCCAGAAAAAAGGTTGTTTTGACTGATAATGCCAGAGATCCGCCATGAGATCTTGTGCTTCATCAATCAAGACAGCATCATAGATTTGAGAAATAATGCGGTTTTCTAATAGCTGTAAACAAGCTTCAGCAAGAGCTTCATTCGGTTGGCTACTGAGGGTAAAGGGTACAGATAAAGGGATACTGCCCGTCGCTTTACAAATCGTGCCATAAAAGCCAGGCTGTTGTTTGCTTCCCCAAGCGTGAAGAATTTTTAACCCAGAAGTTTCAGGATCATAGCTCATTTGATCCTGGGTAAAGTAGCGTATCCAGCGATCTACCTGCTGAGTTATGGAATCATAAAGGCTGCGGGAAAAGAAGACTAGAGCAATGCGCCATTGAGGATATTTAACCGCCATCAATGCTGCTTTCTGACACAGCGCCACGGTTTTACCTGAACCCGCCACCCCTCTGATGCGCTGCATACCTGGGGGAATTTGTTTTGCGATCGCTTCCTGTTGTACATCCAACTGATTTAAACGCGATCGCACCTGTTGCATAATCTTGGGTCTATCTGCATCAGCCCCTCTAAGCTGTAGATATTCGGAAGTATAAAGAGCAGTACCTCCCAAGACAGCGAGTAACAATTCCCACTGAGTCGGGGTGAGATCTGTGCCGATCACTAGGGGATGAGTCTTGGCGATCGCTTTAACCAGCACATCAGCACTCATAAGCTGCTCTTGAAATAAGATGGGAGGAGAATTCGGCAAATTTGCCCAACCTTGCTCTTGCCACTGAACCTGAGTAATATAAGGCAGTGCCACCATTGCCCGAGCAGCAACCTGGCGTTTTAATAACGGTTCGCGATCGCTATATTCTAATAATGCATATAACTGTCTTTCTGCTTGTTGATAAGGATTACCCCAATCTGTATAAAAATTCTGATATTGCCAGCGATGACCTTGAATATTAACTAGCTGCTCAATCCTGATGGCTTTGACTTCAATGACGATCAATCCTAGCTGATAATCCGCAATTAAAATATCAGGCTCTTTGCGGAATTTACCCTGAATAAAAATAGGATAACGCCAGTAAGCAATACATTCTCTAGACTTAAAACCTCTTTTAATTCCATCCCAAACTAGCTTTTCTCCTGCTTCT
>JBEANW010000274.1:0-4451 GCA_041165225.1 Cyanobacteriota bacterium
CTGCTGCCCTGAAGAAAACAGGCTATTTGCTCCAAAAAGCTGGCTGCCAAGTGAAGGTAGTTACCTGGGATAGTACCTTGGGTAAAGGGGTTGATGATTTAATTGCCAGGGAAGGTCAAGAACGTTTTAGTCAGGCTTATGATGATGCTTTAGATTTAGAAAGTTGGAAAGCAAAGTCTTGGACAGAATTAACCTACCCTGCGGACATTCAGCTTAAGAGTCGCTATCTTCCTGAATTAGAGATCTCCCCAGAAACTAAACTGATTGCCATCAAATCTCCTAAAGGTACAGGGAAAACGCAATCTCTGGTACAAGTGGTGGAGCAAGCGATCGCCAGAAAGCAAAAAGTTCTGGTCATTGGACATCGGGTACAACTAGTTAAGGAATTATGTCAGCGTTTTGGTTTGAATTATATTACCGAGGTGGGCGATCGCTCAGATCGTTCTAGTCTGGGTTATGGTCTTTGCGTTGATTCCCTGCATGGTTTATCCCAGGCGCAGTTTGACCCGAATGAGTGGCACAACAGCTTGGTAATTATCGATGAGGTAGAACAAGTACTGTGGCACGCTTTAAATTCTAGTACCTGTAAAGATCGTCGGGTCGAGATTTTGAAATGCTTTAAAACCTTGATCCAGAATGTCTTGGGCAACCAGGGACAATTGTATGTGGCGGATGCGGATCTGAGTGATATTGCTCTAGATTATCTCATTTCCCTATCTGGACTGGAGTTAAAGCCTTATATTGTGCAAAATACTTGGCAAGGCGATCGCCACCAATCGTGGCAAGTATATAACTACCAGGGAAAAACTCCCAAAAAACTAGTTAACAACTTAGAAGCCGATATTCAGCAAGGAGGAAAACCTTTTGTCTGTTTATCCGCCCAGAAGCTAACCAGTAAATGGGGAACTCAAACCCTCGAAGCTTATCTACAGCAGCAATTTCCTGAACACAAAATCCTCAGAATTGATTCCCAATCCCTCACAGATCATCAGCACCCAGCCTATAACTGTATCGCCAATTTAGAGCAGGTTCTCAGGGAATATGATATTGTCCTTGCCAGTCCTTCCATTGAAACAGGGATCTCCATTGAGTTAAAGCACTTTACTTCCGTCTGGGCGATCGCTCAAGGAATTCAAGGGGTTAACGCTGTGGGTCAAACCCTTGCACGGATTCGGCACAATGTTCCTCGGCATTTGTGGTGTGCTAACTATAGCTATAACAAAATTGGCAATGGTTCTACGTCTATTCCCGCTTTACTCAGTTCTAATCAGCGATTTACCCAGTTAAATATCCGTTTATTACAGCAGTCAGACTTTGCCTATTTAGATGATTTAGACACAGGTTTTCAGGCAGAATCCCTGCTCTGTTGGGCAAAAATGGCGGTGAGATACAATGCGGGGGCGGTTAACTATCGCCACTCAATTTTAGCGGGGTTAAAAGCCGAAGGTCATCAAATTATTGATGCCATTAAATATCAACCCGAACTCCCTCATCAATCCGCCACCGATAATGCCCTGGTGGCAGCGATCACAGAAATTAGTAGCCAAAACTATCTGGCAGAATGTGCAGCGATCGCCTGTTCTGAGAGTTTAGATCAAGCCCAGTACCGATACTTAAAAAAACAGCTCATCAAATCCTTAAGCGATCGCCGTCAACTCCGCAAATATGAACTGCATCAGCGTTATCATCTGCCGATTACCCCAGAATTAGTGTCTTTAGATGATGAGGGCTGGTATCAAAAAATCCGACTCCACTATTTTCTCACCGTTGGTCGTCCTTACCTAGCAGATCGTGATACTAAAGCCGCTCGCAAACTAATGGAATTGGGAGATGGCAGCTTATTTCTCCCCGACTTTAATCGTTCCCAACTAGGGGCAATTGTCGGCTCGTTAGAAATTTTAGGTATTCCGATCTTGCTTCAGCAGCCCACGAGAGAATTGTGTAATACCGATGCCGATTTACAGGCTTTAGCGGCGATCGCCCTCAATAACCGTAGTGAGATTAAAACGATGCTCAATTTAAGTTTGGCAAAAAACTATAGCCCCATCACGATTGTGAGTCGTCTCTTGGGTAAAATTGGCTGTAAAATCACATGTCTGCGTTACGAAAGCCAGAACCAAAAAAGAGTCAGAATATATCAAATACTCCCCCCAGAAGATGAGAGAGAACAGGTATTTACCCATTGGCTGAATATAGATCGACAGCGGCCAGGTAATTCCTTATTTTGGTCAGGGGATTGCTCATCAGTCTATAAGTCAGACTATAACAGTAAAATTCCGACTCAGCAGGTTGTAGATGAAAACTATCTCCAGTTAAGTTTAGATGTATAGTGGGGCTTCGCCCCAGCTATTAGCTTTTCAGACATTTTTGCCCAACTTTACTGCAACAGATTTAGAAAAATATTCAAGGCGACACCCAGATTCGAACTGGGGGATAGAGGATTTGCAATCCCCTGCCTTACCACTTGGCTATGTCGCCACCCATAACGCTTAATCAGTATATCAAACTTTATTAATAAAATATCCTTCGGTGGAATTCAGGTCGAATTTTGTAAACTTTTGTAAAAAACCACCAGAAAATGCTGAAATCATCCAAAATCCAAACTTAGACTAGGAATTAATGCAAAGATACTAATAAGCATTAGTTCAATAGAGGAAGTTATTACAAGATATGATTCCGTTGCAGTTAACTTTAAAAAACTTTCTAAGTTATCGCTATGCAACTTTAAACTTTAAGGGGTTGCATACTGCCTGTATCTGTGGCGCTAATGGTGCAGGAAAGTCATCTCTCTTGGAAGCAATCACTTGGGTGGTATGGGGCAAAAGCCGTGCTGCAACGGAAGATGATGTGATTAATGGTGGTGGTCAAAGCGTTCGGGTTGATTTTGACTTTAGTTGCAATAATCAAATCTATCGGATTATTAGATCTCGCACCAGGGGAAAAAGTAGTTCTTTAGAATTTCAGGTAGAAACCAAGGCAGGGAATTTTAGATCGATTACGGCGAAGGGATTGCGGGCAACCCAGGACGAGGTTATCGCTTGTTTGAGGCTGGACTACGACACCTTTACTAATTCAGCTTATCTCCGTCAGGGGCGAGCGGATGAGTTTATGTTACGTCGTCCTAGTGAACGGAAGCAAATTCTAGCGGATTTATTGAAGTTGGATCGCTATGAACAGTTGTCAGGGAAAGCAAAGGATACCGCTAAGGAATATAAAGGCAAGTTGGAACAGCTACGGCAGAATTTAGCACCGTTAGCAAGGGAACTGGATAAAAGAGCCGAAATTGCCGCCGAGTCAGTACAGGTACAGCAAGAGTTAGGCAAATTGCAGCAGGTACAAGATAACGATCGCCTGGGGTTACAGCAGCTACAGGCGATTGAATACCAGCGACAGACATGGGAAAAGCAGTTGACCATGCAGCAAAGTCAGCAGCAGAATTTGGCGCAAGATTGCGATCGCGCGACGAAAGATATTCAGGGAATCAAGGGGCAACTGGCATCTTTGACGAGTTTAATTAACCAAGCAGAAGAAATTACTCAAGGGTATAATCAACTCTTAGCTTGGCAAAGAGAAGAGCAAGAATTATCTGCCAAGTTTGTGGCTCATCAAGAAGCGCAACAACAAAGACAACAGTTAGAAAAACAGCTATCTCAGCAGAAAAATCAGCTAAATCTAGAGATCAATCAAACCCAAACTCGCATTGGCAGTATAGAGCAGCAAGAACAGGAAATCACCAAGGTTTTAGCCAAAACTCCAGAGGTGGCATTGGCGTTAACTAAGCTAGAAAAAGCCCTGCAACAGCTTACGGAGTTAGATCGGATACAACAGTATATTTCTCCTCTAATTAAGCAAAAAGACAATTTAGAAAGAGAGATTAATCGCGAGGAAGCCAAACTTTCCGCCAAGCTAGAACAGTTACATAGTGCCATCCAAAAGCTTGCTGCCGATATCGACAGAGTTCCTGAACAGCGCAGCCAATTATTGACCGTCAATACTAAAATCGGCGAATTAGAGAAAAAACGCACCTATCGCGATCGCGTTAAGGAAAAAGGGACGGAAAGAAGAGCTTTTCAGTCTAAACTCCAGGAGAACCAACGCATCTATGAAAAGCAGATCCACGACATCCAGCAAAAGCTGCAAATGCTGGAAAACCCAGGGGCGACTTGTCCGCTGTGCGATCGCGAACTAGACGAACATCATCGTCATCAGGTAGTGGACAAAACTCAACAACACCAGCAGGATATTCATGAGCAGATTTGGGTGATCCGCGAACAGTTATCCACCTGCGATCGCGAAATCCAACTACTGCTTCAAGAACACAAAGAAATATCTCAGGAAATTTCCACCTACGATATCCTACAGCAACAGTATGGACAGCTAGAAGCCCAGCTAGAAGCCACCGAAGCCATCTACGATCAGCTGCGAGTGACGCAATCAGAAAGAGATGGTTT
>JBEANW010000275.1:0-4243 GCA_041165225.1 Cyanobacteriota bacterium
CACCATTGGGATGCTCCCGGCTAGATCAGCTGAATTAATATACGAAGTGAAACTCCAATAATCGCCATACATATTTTATATTAGTTTTAATATTTTTCCAGCATCTTAGTTTTCTATAAAATTTATTACTTAAATAATAATTGATTAAACATTAAAGTCATTGATCAGCTATTTTTACCAAGCAATTCTATTACAGCATCTTTAATAAACATTTCATCTTCAGGATTTTGATAGGGATTTCCAGCCCGATGTCCCCAAATGGAAGGAATCGGCAGATATTCAGCATGAGGAATTAAATCCGCTTCAGCTTGGCAATCTTCAGGGGTAAAGTATAAATCTGTTGCACTTGGCATCACTAAAGTTTTGGCAATAATTGACTTGAGTGCCTGTTGATAATCTCCTTGATAGGTTGGGTTGTTACCAACATCGCAATGCAACCAAGTATCAATCATTGCCAGTAAATTATGGGGATCTCGTTGGCGGTAGTTAACTTCCCAACCTCTAACTAAATAATCTTCTAGGGACTCATAGCCCAACTGATAATAAAGTCCTTGACGATAGTAAGCTTGAGACGCTGCCCAACTGGCATAGATCCGCGCAAACGTCTTAAAACCTCTCTCTGGGATACCATCGAATTTAGTACCATTCCAGGCAGGATCGGCGGTTAGGGCTGTGCGTAAACTTTGGAGGAAAATCTGATTATGATCTGTAGTGCGTGCCGTACCGCATAAAGCAGCAATTCGTTCAACGTATTCAGGATACAATGCTCCCCAATGATACGCCTGTTGCGCCCCCATTGACCAACCATAGACCAAAGCTAGTTTTGCAATTCCTAAGCTGTCTAGGAGTTTTTTTTGGGCGCGAACATTATCTAGATGGGTAAACCAAAATCCCGATTCTGCTAAACCGCAGGCTTGATCGTTACTGGGAGAACTAGATAAGCCATTGCCAAACATATTGGGAATAATTATAAAATACTGACTAGGGTTGAGAATGCTGTCAGGACTAATTAACCATTCGATATCTTGGTGGTTTGCCCCATAGGAAGTGGGATACAAAATGGCGTTAGTAAGCTCTTGATTTAACTCTCCGTAGGTTTTGTATGCTATTTTTGCCTTGGATAGTATTGTTCCGCATTGCAATGAGAAATCCTTGATCGCGAATTGATTAACTAGATTGTTCATTGATTACTCAAGCGATCGCTCAAAAAAAAGTCATTATATCTCGATGTACTTTTGTATAACCTAGTTCAATTTCTTGAAAATGCTCCTTTAACTGTTGATGGGCTTGGGGTAGAGCGTGAAAGGGAATCGAAGGATAAAGATGATGTGAACCATGAAAGGAAATATTCCACAAGATTAGGGGGAGCCAAGTTAAAGTGGTGCGGGTATTGGTTAAAGGATTGTCATCATTAGTGCATCCCATATGCTCTGCCAGCAAAATTGCGCGTAAAATTGGCTGTCCTACCGCTAGAGGGAATAACCACAGGGTTAAAAACCAAGGTTGATAGAAAATTATGGAAATAGCGATCGCCACACCGTAAACTGCTAGTTGTAAACGGGTTGATCTAATCACTTCAGATCGCGCATCTTCCGCAATATAAGGGTATCCTGCGAGCTTTCCTGTCGCTACTTGATAATGAGTAGTAAATTTACCAATCCACCAGTTAAAACCACAGAGTTCTCTTAAATACTCGACCCAGTTACTGGGTTTGGGGTCATCTAATTCAGGGTCTTTACCCTTAATTTGAGTATAGCGATGATGCCATTTATGATAGCGACGATAAAAATCACTGTTATAAAAAGATAAGAGTCCAGCTATCCAGGCAACAGCATCGTTGAGACGATTATCAGCAAAAGCTGTGCGATGAGAACTTTCATGCAGGGGGGCAAACATAATAGCAAAACTAAAGCCGTAGATAATTAAAGCTGGTATTTTAATCAGCCAATGTTCCGCTGTGAACCACAGGTATCCACTGCCTACCATCACACCAATATGTCCTGCTAATTGGATTAATCCCTGGCGGTTAGAACGAGCATTCAAGCTCTGCAATGTTGAGGTACCCAAGATTTGTTTCCGCTTAAGCTCCACCGATGTAGATTTAAGAGATTTAATAGTGGCTGGTGTGGCTGGATGGTGCATGATTCGACTTCACTGTTCACTTGTGATCATAAGTTTTAGATAAACGTGATTATAGCAACTAGTTATAATCACATTGGTCTTATTAGTTACTGAGTGACATCCTCCCAACAAAGCAATACCAAGCTATTTCATGGTCGGCTTGAGGCGAGTTAACTTGAGGGTATATTCCCCTCCACTAGTATCACCATAGGCTCTGACACGTACAATATACTTTCCCCCTTCGGTGATGCGAGAAAACAGTAGAGAGTTGGTCGAACCATCAGGCCCATCATCATTCTCGGCAATTTTAGCCCCATCTCCTGCGATCAACATGACCATCGAATCAAAATTATCAGAGGTGAGATCGATAGTTACCTGATCCCCTTTCTCCAACTGAACATAGTAATCGCGGGCAAATCCCCCATCCCCTGTGGGAATATCATCTAGGGTCAGGACATCAGATACTTCCTTGTCGGAGGTAATGGCTTGAGGATTATATACTTTCGATTCGGCTTGGGCTGGCAATGTCCGTAATCCCAGGCTACATAGGGCAATGCCTATAGCTAGTTTTTCAAAGCTCACTGTAAAAGTTGCAAACCACTTGTAGGCAAATTGAATAACCATACCAAACCGCATTAGATAGTCTTAGTAATTGAGTAACTCTATTATAAGTAGCTAAGTATAATTATTTATCAATCATTGCGATTGTGGCGACTAGCGACTTAGTTTGACAAATATCAATCAAAAAAGAGTCTGAGGCAGATGTACCCCAAACTCTTGAATTAAATTACTTAAATTATCTTATTAGGCTAAAAGCTTTTAAAAGCAACTTAACTCATCGTCTCAGGCATCAAATAAAAGGCAGTTCCTTCATCATTGAAGCCTGAATCCTCAGCCATCATATCTGCCATTTCAGTATCGCTGTGGGTATACACGTGGAGATCTTCTATGGGGTTATAGAAGCGATGAACATCAACCGATCCTTCCACTTCAGTTTCATAGGCATAAAACTCAGATTTCTCACTATCACGGGTGTAATTCTTCAGATTTTCATCGATATAATCCCTTTCATTTTCATTTGAGGTGTAAAGATGCGATCCCGATACGGTGTTGAAAAAGCGGTAGACTTTTTCCGACTCCGCGCCTGATATCGGATCGTATTCATTCTCTCCTAGGGTACGGAAGGCTTGTCCTTCACGAACTTCGTAATTATCTGATAAGTTGGCTGCGATATATTGTTTCTCATTTTCATCAACTGTATAAAAATGCGAGTCTATTGAAGGATTGAAAAACTCATAAACTTTGGTTTCTTCCCCTTCCGCAGGGCCATTTGGAGGTCTGATAGGAGTCACTTCTTCTAAGAAGTTGTTACCAAGAGAGTCCGCGCCAACAATTGTGGCTTCAATCTCGTTGAGATTGCCACCATCCTTATCAGTCACCGACCTAAAACCCGCAGGTTGAGTTTCTTGGACTAAATAGCTACCATCAGCCAAGTCAGCAAATTCATAGGAACCATTGTCCCCAGTACGGGTAGTACCTACAATGTCACCTGCTTGATTATAGAGTTTAACTTCTACATTAGCGATCGCTTCATCAGTAGTTTCAATAGCATTACTATCAGGGGCATTGGTATCGTTGTAGACCATCCCAGAGAGTTTATGAAGGACAGGAGGCTCGACAGGAGTAACTTCTTCTAGGAAGTTGTTACCAAGAGAGTCAGCTCCAGCAAGGGTGGCTTTGATCTCGTTGGGATTGCCACCATCCTTATCAGCCACCGACCTAAAACCCGCAGGTTGAGTTTCTTTAACTACATAGCTAGCATCACCCAAGTTGGCAAATTCATAAGAGCCATTAGTGCCAGTCATTGTCGTGGCAAGGACATTACCGATAGCGTTACCGTTAGCATCCGCAGCAAATAGTTCGACTTTTACGTCCTTAATCGGTGCATCAGTGGGGTCAATAGCATTAAGTTCAGGAGCATTGGTATCGTTGTAGACTGTACCTGAGAGTTTATGGAGGACAGGAGGAGTCACTTCTTCTAGGAAGTTGTTACCAAGAGAGTCAGCTCCAGCAAGGGTGACTTTAATCTCGTTGAGATTGCCACCATCCTTATCAGTTACTG